>DATHUN010000687.1:0-5427 GCA_035462205.1 Anaerolineales bacterium | reverse complement strand
GAGCTACACCAGAAGATGGAAGAACTTCAAAAAAGTACCAAAAAGGAAGAATAACCCTGACGATTGTGGGGAAAGCGGACAAAGATTTTACATCACTCATATACGCAATTCAGAATTCTTTAATGCCATCATAGTATCGTTACGCCGTATATCTATCGGAGGCATTGTGAATAAAACGGTTAAGACGATTCTTGTTCTGGGCGTGGCAGTTATCCTGCTCGTGGGGGCGTTTTCGGGCGGTTTTATTGCCGGGCATCTCATGCCCGGTGGCGGTGCAATCCCCGCTATTGATCAGGTCCTTCCTAATCTTCCTAATTCCCAGAACCCTACAGCGGAACAGAAGGCCAGCACACCCAGTAATGTGCAGGAGCTGTTCGTTCCATTCTGGGAGGCATGGAACTTTATCCATCAGCAGTATGTGGACCAGCCTGTCGATGATGTGAAATTGATGCAGGGCGCGATCCGCGGCATGATGGATTCGCTCGGCGATAAACAAACCTTCTACATGGAACCGCAGATCTATAAGAACCAAATCACCGAGCTGCAAGGTTCCTATGAAGGTATTGGCGCTTACGTAGATACCACAGGCGATTATCTGACAATAATCAGTCCGATCGAGGGAACGCCAGCACAGAAGGCGGGATTGCAAGCAGGCGACCAGGTGATTGCCGTGGATGGCAAGGATATGACCGGGGTCGATCCGACCGAGGTGCTGAAAAAGGTCATCGGTCCTAAGGGAACGCAGGTGACGCTAACCATTGCCCGCGAGGCTGAGAAGCAACCACTGCAGTTCACCATCACCCGCGACCAGATCGTGATCCGCAGTGCCGACGGTAAAATGCTGGAAGATGGCATCGCTTATGTTGATATCAACACCTTCGGCGAAAAGACGACCGACGAACTTCGGCAAACACTCGATACCTTGATGCCCCAAAAACCGCAAGGTATCATCATTGATCTACGCAACAACGGCGGCGGCTATCTAAGCACCGCCGTGGAAGTGGCGTCGGAATTTATCGATAAGGATAAAGTCGTTTTGTACGAGAAATATGGCGACGGGCGCCGCGATGAGTACAAAACGCTTGGCAACGGGCATGCAACAAATATCCCGATTGTCGTATTAATTAACGAAGGTTCTGCTTCCGCCTCTGAAATCTTGGCTGGCGCCTTGCAGGACTATGGACGCGCTAAGCTTGTGGGCGTCCTGTCTTACGGAAAGGGATCTGTACAAATTTGGCAGCCGCTCTCCAATGATCAGGGCGCTGCCCGTGTAACCATCGCAAAATGGTTGACTCCAAAGGAGCGCGCCATCGATCACGTCGGTCTGACCCCGGATGTGGTCGTGGAAATGACGGCGGATGACTTCAAAGCCGACCGCGATCCGCAACTGGATGCGGCCGTCGAAACGCTGAAAGCGATGCTCAATCACACCGCGCTGCCCACATCCATGCCGACCAGCACCCCGGAAGCGACGCCGATCCCCGGTCATTAACGATTAAAGGAGACCAACATGTTATTCTTCGATCCAATGTATATGATCTTTATGATCCCAGCGTTCATTCTGATGGCAATCACCTCAGCATATGTCCGCTCATCCTATAATAAATGGAGCCGTATCCGCGCGACCAGTGGATTGACCGGTGCACAAGCTGCGAACCGTTTGATCTCCACCGGAAATCTTTATGGAGTGCAGGTCGCCGGTACACAGGGACAGTTGAGCGATCATTATGATCCGCGCAACAAGACGCTATTCCTTTCGCAGAGCGTCTACGGCAGTCCGTCGGTCGCGGCGGTAGCTGTCGCCGCCCATGAGTTGGGACATGCCATGCAGGATGCAGAGGATTATTTCCCGATGCGCATCCGTTCTGCTCTTGTGCCGGCTGTTAATATTGGCTCGAACCTCGGCTGGATCCTGATCATGCTCGGGCTGTTCCTGCGCATCACCAATCTTGCCTGGGCGGGCGTGCTCGTGTTCTCGGCCGGCGCGCTGTTCGCTTTGGCGACTCTGCCCGTGGAATTTAACGCCTCGTCGCGGGCAAAGGAATTGCTCTACGCGACCGGCATCATCCAAACGGAAGAGGAACGCCGCGGCGTCAACCAGGTGCTGAATGCCGCTGCGCTGACCTATGTAGCCGGGCTGGTTACGGCAGTTCTACAATTGCTGTACTTCGTCTTCCTGATCGGCGGACGCCGCAGAAATTAAGGAAAATCTTCTCGATCTGTTCAAACCTTGCAAAGGCTTTGTGTCTTTGCAAGGTTTTTTTTATCCCTGCGACCTAGGAAACCAGCGTTCCATTCTATTCTGTGTGTATAATCCTCTCCTATGCGGAAATTCATTCTCATCATCGTTCTGTTTTTTGGGGCGGCTTTCGTCTATTTGAGTTTTGGAGAACTTCAGATCATTCTACAAACCCTGCGCCAGGGAAATTTTTGGTTCATTTTGATCGCACTGGTCATCCAACTTGGATGGTATGTGATTGCAGGGTTGATCTTCCGCTTCATTTATCTATTGCTGGGTATCGATGAAACCATCTATCGGCTCTCCCTGTTGGTTGCCGCAGCAAATTTCGTCAACATCGTGACACCCAGTGCAGGAATGGGCGGCATGGCGGTTTTCATCAGCAACGCCAATCGCCGGGGATACTCGCGCGGCAAGATCACCATTGCCAGCATGTTATCTCTCCTTTTTGATTACGTGGCATTCCTGATTGTGCTTGCCCTGGCATGGATTGTTCTGATTCGACGCAACGATCTAAACGCATCGCAAATTGCAGCTTCTACGATCATCCTGATCATCGCCGTCTCGCTTGGCTTTTTGATGTGGCTAGGTTCGCGTTCCGCCGTTGCACTTGGCAATGTGCTGGCACAGATGGCGCGCATGGTCAACCGCATCGTTTATCCCTTCCTTCATCGTGAATACCTGAGCGAAACCCGCGCCCATCTGTTTGCGCATGAGATGGCCAAGGATTTGCGATCTTTACCAGAACGGCCGCGCAGCCTCGCCGTCCCACTCCTGTATGCCTTTGCCAACAAATGCCTGATGATGCTGATCCTGGTCTCCGCGTTTCTGGCATTTCAAGTTCCATTCTCGGCCGGAACCATTATCGGTGGTTTTGCGATTTCCTATTTATTCCTGATCGTATCGCCTACGCCCTCGGGCATCGGTATTGTAGAAGGCGTGATGCCGCTCGCCCTCTCCTCGCTGGGTGTGGCATGGAGCCAGGCAGTGCTCATCACCCTGGCTTATCGCGGCATCACTTTCTGGATCCCGCTGGCGATTGGTGCGCTCGCCCTACGATTGCTTGAACGTCAAAACCTTGCTCTGCCAAAAACCGAGGTGAAGGAGCACTCGCTCCCAGATTAGCAACTAGTACTCCAACAAGATTAAGTTGGAGTGTACTTCAGCCGACATATCGAATGGATTACCATCCATTTTTAGGTTGTCAGAGCACTAATGATTCCCATCTAGATTGGCGAGGATGAATGCCAGGATGGGGAACAGGAGCGAATTCAAAAAGTTTACAGAGGCCCGAAATTGGAATGGGTGATGACAGTGCCAATCCCATCCAATACATATTCGGGCAGTGCACGATACATCTCGATCTGGTTGCGCAGGAGGTCGTGATTTTCTGCTAAGGTGGGTTTCTTGTCCATGACCGTCTCCATGAGTAGTTTTTAAAGTATAGGATAAACCTATGCCAAATGCAATAAAATAGTTCCATGTCCCTCTCTTCCCTTTTGGATTATTGGAAGCGTGACGCTGAAACTGCTCCCAATCTCGTTGCCTGGCGGACGTTACCTCCACGCCCCGCCCAAACCGGTCCTTTCCCGGATGATCTACCCACGCCGGTTAAACAGACCTTGATCGCCGCCGGAATCCACTCTCTGTATTCGCACCAGCTTGAAGCCTGGACATACGCGCGCAAGAACGAGAATATCATCCTTTCGACTGGCACGGCAAGCGGAAAAACTCTTTCCTACAATTTGCCCGTCCTCGCATCATTATTACAAGACCCAAATGCTCGTGCGCTTTATCTCTTCCCCACCAAAGCACTCGCTCAGGACCAATCCTCTAACCTCCAGGCTTCGCTCTCCAATCTCCCGTCTCCAATTGTCCCAACCGCTGCCATTTACGATGGGGATACACCGCAATCGGCAAGATCGGCAGTTCGTAAGAACGCCCGCATCGTGCTATCCAACCCAGATATGCTGCATACAGGCATCCTGCCTCATCACACGAACTGGCTGGATTTCTTTGCCAATCTCAAATTTGTCGTTGTTGACGAAGCGCATACCTATCGCGGCGTCTTTGGTTCGCATGTTGCCAATGTCATTCGCAGGCTTAAGCGCGTGGCAAGCTTCTACGGCGCCAATCCACTGTTCATTTTGGCATCTGCGACCATTGGAAATCCAAAGCAACTGGCAGAGCGGCTTGTTGAAGAACCCGTTCACCTGATTAACAATGATGGCTCCGCCCGCGGACCGCGTCACTTCATCATTTACAACCCGCCCATCACCGATGAATCTCTCGGCTTACGAAAATCATCATTACTGGAAGCTGTGAGGCTGGCACAGGACTTGCTTACAAGTAATGTTCAATCGGTGGTCTTTGCACGCTCCAGAAGAAGTGTTGAAATTATTCTGCGTTATTTACAAGGAGACCTAACGCCGGACTCCAGTCTCGAGGTACCACTGATTAATTATGAGTCCCTACCCAGTCCCCAATCTGTCATCCGTGGTTATCGAAGCGGCTACCTTCCCATGCAACGCAGAGAAATTGAAAAAGGACTCCGCGATGGAACGGTCAAAACCGTCGTTGCCACGAATGCCTTGGAATTAGGAATCGACATCGGCGGACTGGGCGCGGCGATCCTGGTCGGCTACCCCGGCACCGTCGCTTCCGCCCGGCAACAGGCAGGTCGGGCGGGACGCGGGCTCGAATCCGCCGCCGCAGTGATGGTCGCCTCCGCCAATCCCATCGATCAATTCCTCGCCCACCATCCCGAGTACTTCTTCGAACGTTCTCCGGAACAGGCGCTGGTCAACCCGGATCATTTGTTAATCCTGCTCGAACATTTGCGCTGTGCGATGTTCGAATTGCCATTCCAAAAGGGAGAGAGTTTCGGAGCGTTGCCGGCAGAGGTGGTGGACGAGTATCTAAATTTTTTACTTTCCAACAACGAAGCGCATCTCTCGAACGAAAAATATTACTGGATGGCAGATCAATATCCCGCCGCAAATATTTCGTTGCGGTCTGCTTCGCCGCACGGAGTGGTGCTCCAAACAGTCATGGACGATCGACCCATGACCATAGGAACTGTGGATGGTGAAAGCGCCTTATGGATGGTCCACCCCGGGGCGATTTACTTGCATGAGGCACAGTCGTTTTTTGTGAAGGACTTGAATCTCGAAGAACACATCGCTTAT
>DATHUN010000686.1:0-5182 GCA_035462205.1 Anaerolineales bacterium | reverse complement strand
CACAGTATACAAATCGGGTGATTGGGCGATCAACAACGGCCACAAAAACGAATTCCAAACACTGATCATATTGAAAACACCCAGGGTAGCCAGGGCAGGCCCGGTCAACGGCAGGATGATTTGCCAATAAATTCGAAACTCGTTCGCCCCATCGATCCGAGCGGCATCCAGCAGTTCATCAGGAAGAGTAAGAATAAATTGGCGCATCATAAAGATGCCATATGCACTGACCAACCCGGGCATGATCAGTCCAGCATAATTATTCGTCCAGCCAAATTGCTTGACGACATAAAAAACGGGGATAAGAATCACAAAGAAGGGGATCATCATCGTCGCCAAAATCATCGCAAACAGAAGATTCCGGCCCGGGAACTGGTACTTGGCAAACGCAAAACCAGCCAGGGAACTGGTGAATAGAATACCGAGTACTGTTAGTGCAGTCACCAGAATGCTATTAAAGTAGGCACGTGCAAGATCGACAACCTCCGTAACCCGCACATAGTTTTGCCATTGGGGGGCTTCCGGAACAAGCGGCGGTGGCATCTGGATGATTTCCTTGGAAGTCATCAGGGAAGCAGAGATCATCCAATAGAACGGCAGCAGCATCCAGAGACTGAGGAAGATCAGTGCGCCGTATTTAAGAACTTGTCCCAACACATTCAAACCGTTTACCCTTTTTGAGTCCATCGCGCCTACCTGTTAGTCCCGCTCGCGTACCAGGCGGAGCTGGATAAACGTCACAATAAAGATGATCGCAAATAAAATAATGGCCATTGCGGAAGCACGTCCCATCCGAAAGAACTTAAAAGCATTATTGTACATATGCAACACGAGCACCAACGTGGCGCCAGCGGGTCCTCCACCGCTGGTCTCTGCGCCACCGGTTGTCGTCGCAAATACAATATCAAACACTTGCAGGGCGCCGATGGTATTCGTCACCACAAGGAACAACAGCACCGGCCGCAATAGCGGCAGCGTGATATGCCAAAACGTTTGCAGCGAGTTGGCGCCATCCACAGCCGCCGCGTCAAAATATTCCTGGGGAATGCCCTGCAAACCCGCAGTGAACACAACGATATAGTAACCAACATACTGATAGACAGCGATTAAGATGATACAGTACAGCGCCTGGTCCGGGCTGGATAGAAAGGGCTGGGCAGGCAATCCTATGGCGAGCAAGATGCGATTGATCAAGCCAAAGTTTTTGTTGAGTAATGTCCCCCACATCATTCCCAACGCCAACGGGGCGGTAACCATGGGCAAGAAGAAAATAGTTCGCCAGAAGGCACGGTATCGCAGGCGCGAGTTGAGCAGTAAAGCCCCAGCGAGTCCCAGGATTGTATTGGCGGTGACTCCTAAAACCGTAAACCGGATGGTGTTCAAAAGCGCCTGGCGGAATCGATCATCCTGCTGAAAGATATACGTATAATTTTCGAGACCTCGAAATTTCATCTCACTCAAAGGCGCGATCAAATTCCAGTCATTTAAACTGACCCAAAAGCTGAACAAGATCGGGCCCAAGGAAAAAATCACCAGATAAAGCACGATTGGAATCACAAAAATAAATGCCCAAATCGTTTTCTGATTTAGCGCTCTTCGTCGGGACCTAGTTGAGTCTTTGGATAAAGCAGAAGTTGCGATGGCGCATCTCCTTCTCATGAAACGTCCCTTGGGTTTTTAGGCTGAGATAGCCTAAAAACCCAAGGACCTAAATTCGTCTACTTATTTTCGCTCAGGATTCGGTCTGCCTCCGTCGCAGCCGACTGCAGAGCTTCGTCAATGGATGCTTTATCGTACCAGGTGTTCTCAATTTGAGTTTGCAGGGCAGTTTTGATTTCCTGTCCGCCTACCAGAACCGGCTCAGGTTGACTCGTTGATGCAGAGTCGAGGTAAGCTTTGAGGAAGAAATCACTTAATGTATCGGAGAGAGCTTTCTGGTCAGATAATCGGCTGGGAATCGCGCCCAACGCTGATGTCAGATATTCGCCCATCGGGGAGGCCTTTCCTTCACCACGGGGAGAATTCAACCACTTGACCAATTTCCAGGCTTCCTCGGCATTCTTACTGGTTTTGTCAACCGTCCACAGCCAGTTGTATTGGAGGGCGACCGACTTATCTCCACTGGGACCGACCGGGATCGGAGCAACACCAACATTTTCATATCCATCTACAAACGACTTTTGCAGGTCTGAACGGAAGAAGTTCGCCATGATCACCATGGCGGACTTGCCCGTGACAAAGTCATTGAAGCCACCGCCCAAGCCGGGATCTACACAACCCTCTTTGATCATATCGGAATAGGCTTGCAGCACTTCTTTGCTTTGCGGGCTGTTGAACATGGCCTTGGATTGATCAGAAGCCAAGTACTCACCACCGTTCGACCAGAGCAAAGACAGGAACGGGTGAACCACACCGGAGTCCCAACCGGTCAATACTGCTAAACCGGTATGGACTAACGTGCCGTCGGGATTCTTTTTTGTTAATTTACAGGCATAGTCTTTTAGTTCATCCAGCGTCTTCGGGGGTTCGCTCAGCCCGGCATCGGCAAACATTTTCTTGTTATACACGAGTTGCCATGTGTTGATCTCGGTTGGATATCCCCAGATTTGATCATTGACCGTTACCGCGGAAACGGAGCCTGGACTGTAATTCGCCTTAACATCCGCGACAACATCCGCGGGAGGAGTAGCTAAAGCGCCGCCCTTCACAAAATCGGGCATCCATAAGTTGTAGATATGGATGATATCCGGAGCTGTACCCGCGGCGCGTGACGTGGAGATCTTTGTCAGGAGCTGATCAAACGTCACCGCTTGGTATTCGATCGTCACGTTTGGATTGGCCTTGGTATATTCATCCAGCAAGGCCTTCATCGGCGTAGCTAAAGATTCTTCCCCCCAGTGAGTCAAAACTACCAGCTTCACAGGTTCCTTGGAGGTTGCCTGGGTTGCCGGTGCGGCTTGGCAAGCACCCAGCAATAAGCCCAAAACCACTATCATGGTTATCACAATGGATGAGAAACGGCTTCGTTTCATAAGGTAATTCTCCTCTCACTTGGTTGAACAAATTGTGGATCGATTGTCGAAAGCAATAGAATTCAGGATATTTTGTTCTTCACCTCCTAACTTTGTTTTCTGTCTCTCGCAAACGCAGCCACGCAGCATATGCTGCGCCCAGCAACCCGGCCCGGGCGCCCAGAGAGGAAATTTTGATTTGCACAGCGCCGGCGGAGATTGGCTGCGCCCAACGACGGACCACTTCCTGGATCGAGGGGAGCAAGCGCGCACATTGACTCCCCATCCCTCCACCCAGGATGACCACTTCAGGATTTACCAAGCTAACAATATTGGCGATACCCAGTCCAAGCCAGCCTGCCAAACGGTCCAGCAATTGGATTGCAAAGTCGTCGCCCTGCTCAGCCGCGGCGAAGATATCGACAGCGGTCAGAGGATCGGTTAACTGAGCAAGTGAGGAATTAGGGTGAAGCGGCAAATCCGCCTGCGCTTGCAGGGCAACACCTGGCCCAGCAGCCATCGCCTCCCAAAAGCCAACGGAACGAACGCGATCATCACGCAGATTGGGGTCGTCGGCTAAGACGAACCAGCCCGCCGCACCTGCCAAGCGATTGAATCCGCGCACAAGACGATCTTCTAAAATGATCCCACCGCCAATTCCGGTGCCAACAATAAGATCCACAATGCTATGAAACCCGTAGCCAGCGCCCAGCCAGTATTCAGCCAGAACAGCCGTATGACCATCATATTCCAGATAAACCGGTAAACCCAGATCCTTTTCTAACGCGGGGCGCAACGCTACATTCCGCCAGCCGTTCAAGTTTGGTCCCCAAATGACGAGATCACTGCCGCGCTCCAGCACAGCCGGAATGCCCACCCCGATGGCTTCTATATTTAATCCCTCCACCGCCGGAGAATCAAGTAGGTCGCGAGCCAGGCGCACGATCTGCTCAATGCCAGGCTCGGGACCGTCCTGACAGGTTGGCTCTTGGAGTTCAGTCAGCAGCTCGCCTTGGGGAGAAATGACTGCCACAGCCAGTTTAGTTCCACCAAGGTCCACCGCCAGGATCGGCCGTTCCTCAGCAGGTAACCAGCTCAACGCGAGCCTCCAATCCGCTGACGGCCTATGTAAAGGGCCAAACCCTTGCCAGTATAAGTGGTGCGCACCGTTTCTATCGGTTCAAAGGAATCGGTGAACGTCTTGCCACGTATAACCAGTAATGGATCATTGGGACGAATTTCTAGCAGCACGGCTTCTTCCTTACTAGCCGGCACCGCCTGAACGTCTATTTCTGTCCAAGTTGGGTACAAATAATATTTACTTCGTAAGAGAGCAAAAAGGGATTGATCCTTGAAATCTTCATCTTCTAAGCCCGAACATAGGGCAAGGCTAATGTAGCTAGCTTGGAGGGCAATTGGCCGTCCATCGGCCATGCGCAGACGAACAAGATGAAGGATGCGCTGCCCGGCAGAAATTCGCAAACTGTTTTGCAATTCTTCGTCTGCTTCAAGCACTTCCTGCGTCAGCACCCGTGAGTGCGGAACGAAGCCACGTGCTTGCATATCCTCCGTGAACGAGGTGAGTCCTTGCAGATGGCGCATACGGGGCTCAGCGACAAAGGTACCGCGTCCCTGCTCGCGATAGATCATCCCATCTTCGAAGAGAAGATCGATTGCTTGACGTGCTGTAATCCGGCTAACCTGATGGACTTCAGAAAGTTCACGCTCCGAAGGCAAGCGATGGCCCGTTTGGTAATCTCCCGCTTGAATCTGGGACACGAGCAATTTCGCAAGTTGCCGGTAGAGAGGCTCATGACTGTTTTTGTCCAAGTAGCGAGCGCCCACACCTACCTCCAGGTAGAATTGGTTATGTCGTTAGGTTGTTATAACCATTATAGGAAAAAAAAAAGGAAAGTCAATAGGCACCTCAAGTAGTGCCAAGCTCCGCATGGAAAAGTAAATATGAGCTAAGATAATCTGCTTCGTTATGTGTTTTGGCCCCTAAAGATTTTGTTGGGAACCACTATAAGTTTCTTGAATCACTTACTAAGCATGCTTCTGGCGGGTTTTTAATCAAACAATTTAATACAGACAGGGCTACCAACACATTCTTGGTAGCCCTGTATCATTTTGAAGACCAATATCTAACCAAGGCACAACATTCCTGAGTT
>DATHUN010000685.1:0-1730 GCA_035462205.1 Anaerolineales bacterium | reverse complement strand
CAAGCCATAACCAGGCACTGTCCCTGACGAACTATGCGCTTGGATACATCCTGCTGGAAGTCAGCGAGTTTCGAAAAATTGAGAAATAAAATCGCCCCCGTTTCGATAAAAACGGGGGCTTTGGCTTTATATTCCGTGCTACGGCAGGTCATCGGGCTGAGGCGGCGGCCCATCCCGGCGCACATACGTGGTGCGGTTGGCAGAGGCACACAGCGCCACCAGTAATACAATCGCCAGCAATCCCAGAAAGCCATAGAACAGCAACATCATGATATTGGGACCGGCTGAACCGGTCACCGGCACAACCTGCGTCACGCCAATGGCTGGAGCGATAACGGTTTGATTCACCACAGTTGTCACCACAACCGTAGGCACTACGACCGTCGGTGCCAGCGTATCCTGTAAAGCAGGTTCGGCGCGTGCAGGCGGAGCGGCCGCCAATCCAAATACGCCCCACATCACTATAAATACAAACAGGGTTAAGGTGTAGATCATTTTTCTGCTCATGCCAATATCCTTCGCTTGCCGTTCCCGTGTGGTCGGTATCATGCAGAAATTCGGAGCGGCAACTCATTAAAATGTGCAGCACCATACTATACCCGCCAGCTGCTCGGTACGTGATTTGTAATTTTTATAACGAGAAGTTTTCTAATGTGTTACCCCAGTCAATTTAAGCGAAATCCCCGTGTATTTTTCTGCACGGGGAAATTATGGTGGACGCAAGTTACATGGCTTCCAACGTTCGGATCGCCTCCTGTAAACGCTGCAGCACCTTCTCCCGCCCGATGATCTCCATGCTCTCGAATAATGGCGGGCTGACCTTCTGTCCGGTCACGGCAACGCGCAGGATGCCGAATACCTGGGCCGGGCTGAATCCCGATTTCTCCACATACTCGCGCATGGGCGGCTCTGCACTCGAATGAGACAGATCCGGCAAGGCAGCAAGGATCTCATAAGACTTGCGGGCGATCTCTGCGGATTGCTTTGGATCGAGTCCCCTGGCAACCAACTCTTCCGCAGTTGGCTGCACGTCTTCTTTGAAGAAAAAGCTCGCAAACGGCAGACAATCATCGAGCGTGACGAGACGCTCACGGATAAGCGGCGTAATCTTGAGCAGGGCTTCATTCGGGACCTCAAGTCCGACGCCTATGAAATAAGGCTTGATCCGCGCTGCTAGGTCTTCGGTCGTCAGCAAGCGGATATGAGTCCCGTTGAAATGATCGAGCTTTTGGAAGTTGATCGCGGCTGGCGAAGGAGTTAAATGATCAATGCTGAAGCGCTTCAGCATTTCCTGTAGAGACATCACATCATCTTCGGCAACTCCCCAACCCATCAAAGCGATCCAATTCAGCACACCCTCCGGAATATAGCCCAAACTATCAAGATCATCGACAAAAGTGGAATGACCATCTTTCATGGCGGCAGCTGTATCGCGCTTGCTCATTTTGCCTTTTCCGCTGGGTTTGAGAAGGATGGAAAGGTGCACGAAAACGGGCTCTTCCCAGCCAAAGGCGCGAATGATCTGGACATGCAATGGAAAGGTTGGCAGCCATTCCGCGCTACGGGTGACGTGCGTGATTTTCATCTCATGATCGTCCACCATCGCGGCCAGATGATAGGTTGGTAACCCATCGGATTTCATTAGCACATAATCATCCAGGTATTTGTTTTCTGTGGCAATGTCGCCACGAATGTGATCGTGTGCAATGGTCGTTCCCTCATACGGCATC
>DATHUN010000684.1:0-4337 GCA_035462205.1 Anaerolineales bacterium | reverse complement strand
TCCGAAGACCAGCCAGAGTCCAGTGATGCCGGGCGTGGCATCCAGCCTGGAGGTGTGCCACAATTGATAGGTTTCGGGACCGAACGAGGTTGGACGCGGTCCGACCAGGCTCATCTCTCCGCGCAGGACATTAATCACCTGAGGCAGTTCATCCAGGCTTGTCTTGCGTAGGAACTTGCCGACCGGTGTGATGCGCGGATCATTTGTAATTTTGAAGTCGGGCCACTGCAGCTCATTCAGATGAGTATATTGTTCTTTCAGCTCTTCAGCGTTTGGCACCATGGTGCGAAACTTGTACATCTCAAACCGCCGTCCGCCTTTTCCCGTGCGGCACTGCTTGAACATCGCTGGTGCACCGGGCGAGGTGATTTGAACGATCAGCCCGATGATTGCCAGTACGGGCGCCCATAATGGCATGCTGAGCAGGACCAATGTGAGATCCATGATGCGTTTCGCAACTTGATAGAAATCTCCGGTCAGGGAGCGTCGCCGCGGACTAAACTTGATAATCCATTCGTCTACGCTTTGAGGAGCAAATGGAAAAGTAGTCATACGTTAGAAATCTCCTTTTCGGCGTGCTCGTGATTCTCAATATCTCCTCCAACACTTCCTTGGGTCAGACGCTGGCGCGCTTTCCTCAATAGATCGTCGAATGTCAGAGCCTCTTCCGGAAATGCTGCCATACCCCAGAGGATGGCAAGACCGGTCTTCTCTTGAACGGCCTCGACGATGCGCCGGGCGAGAAGCAGGCCGGCGGCAAGATCTGTCTCGGGGCAAAGAATCACAAACCGCCAGCGCTTGTCCCGCAAGACCAGGTCCGTCTGGCGGATGCGCTCGTCGATGATCTGTCCCACGCGGGCAGAGGTGAAGCGGTTGACGATATCGATTTGGATGGTCTTGAGCACTTCGCCATTGCTCCGTTGATGCTCCGGATCCACTTCAATTAATAAGAGGCTCAGGGGTCGTTGATAGCGGCGGCTCCGATTAAGTTCAATTTTCACCCGCTGGCTTCCTTCATCCAGTTGCTGGGCACGGTGCTGGAACACTTCACTGGCGAGTTCATCCATCATAGATTCCGCATGGCTGATCTGCTTGGCAAGCTGGTGGGCAAACCAAATCCCTACCTCGAGTAGCACAAACTCCAGCACCACAACAGAAAGTTCGCCAGACGTAGTGGTCAATGAGCGTTTGATGAACAAAGACAGCGCAATATAAAATCCTGCCCAGACGGCCATCGGCACAGCGGTCGAGACGCGCGTCACAGATGGAAAGAACAGCGTGACCGGCACGCCAATCATCGCCAGCAGGTAGAAGTACGATGCAAAGTTTATGATGGGTCTGCCCAGATAGTCAGCCTGACCAAGGACAAATATCATTGCCATATAGATGGCAGACCACAAGAAATATCGTCGTAATTGAGTCACAGCACAATCCATTCAATCTTTATGCGACGGAAGCGACGATGCAATCCAAAAGAAACAATTACCAAGAATCGGGAACGCGACGATCTCGCATTCCACCGAGTGATCGCAGGAAAAAAGCGAAATTGCATTCCTGCGCAGGGAATATCAATTCGATGAGCTAAGTTGGCGATAACGTGGACCAGGGGAAAGGTTATTGACTTTTGATTGTGTAAATGCCACCCACCTGCATTTACACACTAAGAGTAGTTACGACAGGTTAAAACACATGTTATGTACATCCTGCCAAGGTTATCTTTTACGATGAAAAGGCTGCTATGCCGGGGAAAGACCTTCAATGCAATTAAACCTTCGATTAAAGCACCACCCCCAACAAATTCAAGACGGGCTCGCGCCTCAAAGGTTACGCTGTTGATAAAGGACGAACCTAAATCGATTTAAGTTCCACCTTCTTCTCACGAGTAGAATTGTAGCATGATGGAAGATTCCTGCTTACGCCTCCAATAGAACACATATAATTACTCATCAAAATTTAACTTATAATTAGCCTATGGACCCACTACACAGCCGCAACCCAACCCAGATCGTCATCTATACCACCCAGTATTGTTCAGATTGCCGGCGCGCAAAAGCCTTCTTTGAAGCAAACGGCATTCCCTATATCCCTATATCGATCGAAGGCAATCACGAGGCAACGGAGTTCGTGATGAGAATGAACAACGGGTATAAGAGTGTACCTACCATTATCTTCCCGGATGGATCGGTTTTGGTCGAACCCTCCTGGCAGGAGCTTAAAGAAAAAACGTTGAAATGAATCGTACAGCCGATGTGATCGTTTGCGGGGCGGGAATCACCGGAGTTGCCACTGCCTACTTCCTCAGTAAAGCAGGGATCAAGAACATTTTGTTGCTGGACCAGCGTCCGCCGCTTTCGTTTACCAGCGACCGTTCCACAGAATGTTATCGAAACTGGTGGCCGGACGCTGAGATGCTTGCGCTGATGAACCGCTCGATTGACCTGATGGAAGCGCTGGCAGAAGAAAGCGGAAATACCTTTCATATGAATCGGCGGGGATACCTATATGTTACAGCAGAGGAAAAAAAAATTGATGACTTAAGATCCGCTGCACTTCGGACCTCCCACCTGGGCGCGGGCGAGCTGCGTGTTCACACGGACCCGGCAGCTAACTACCTGCCTGCCGCTCCAGAGGGTTTTCACGACTCTCCTGAAGGTGCTGACCTATTGCTCGGCACAGAGATCATCCGCAAATATTTTCCTTATGTCACAGAACGCGCCGTCGCTGCCTTGCACGCGCGCCGTGCCGGCTGGCTGAGCGCGCAACAGCTTGGACGGTACCTGCTCGAAACAGCGCGCACACACGGCGTCCGGTTCGAGTCTGCCCGCCTCACCGCTGTGCGTGTGGCAAACGGCCATGTCAGTGGTGTCAGCCTGGATTCAGGCACACGCGTCGATTCCCCAGTCTTCATCAACGCGGCCGGTCCTTTCCTTAAAGAGGTAGGAGACCTGCTCGGCGTGGATCTGCCCGTCCATACGGAACTGCATTTGAAAGCCGCGATCAAGGATTCCTTGGGCGTGATGGGAAGAGATGCACCGCTCTTAATATGGAATGACTCGCAGTTCCTACCCTGGGAAGAGGATGAACGCCAGGCGCTCGCCCAGGACGAAAGCACGCACTGGCTCACAGAGAGGTTCCCGCCAGGAGCGCATACCCGCCCGGAGGGCGCCGGCCAGGATATTTTGATGTTATGGGAATACCAAACCAAACTGGCAGAACCGTGCGACTCGCCCCAGATGGATGAGCAATATCCAGAGATCGCCCTGCGCGGACTCGCCGCCATGCTGCCACGTATGAAAGAATATTTCGCGCGCCTGCCGCGCCCGCAACTGGACGGCGGATTCTACACAAAGACACGCGAGAACCGCCCGCTGGTCGGTCCCATGTGTGTGGATGGCGCATACGTGATCGGTGCGGTCTCCGGCTACGGTATCATGTCCGCCTGTGGCGTAGCAGACCTGCTCAGCGCACACATCAGTGGAGCACAGTTACCGGGCTATGCACCGGCATTTGCACTGAGGCGTTATGACGATCCTGGCTATCAAAAGAAACTGGAGAGCTGGGGCGACAGCGGCCAGTTGTAAATACGCTCTCGGCGCTGCCAGGGCTTTGCTGATTTGTTCCAAGCGGGATAGAATCAAGAGGAGGAGCTGAGATGAAAAAGTTCATATCCGTCGTTCTAACGATGTTTCTCATAACATCATGTAATGGTTGGTCCTTCCAGCCTTCTCCCTATAGCCCGCCTACTCCTTTCCTGCCTGCAACGAATACCGCTCCCGTTGTTTCGCCCACGCCCGTCGTGATCGGTGTCAATAGCCCAACACCGGCGGTGGCAACCTCCATTCCTGTGATCACCAACACACCGTTGCCTGTTTTTACAGATACTGCCCTGCCAGTTGTTACCGACACTGTGTCCGTTCCGATGCCTTCCATCGGTGTGCAGGTGCTGGGATGCAATACCAGCATTGATGTCACACATGGCATGGGGGAAGTGACTAACGCCTTTGTCACTTTGAAAAATACCGGTAACGTGGATCTGACCAACCTGAAAGCAACCCTGAATGCGCTGGATGAAGGGCGCGTGCATCCTGATAAAACGATAGAGCTTACCTCCTTGCCAGTTCGGTCTGAGGTGACGATCAAACTGACAGTGGACAGCACCTACCGGGAAGAGACACCCATTCAAATCGAGGTCAGTGGCGATGCTGGCTTATTCCAGCGTGTGGGAGAAAGCTCATGCCGTGACATCGGTCTATTCGCGCCAAAACCCGAGGCGCTGATGACACCGATCCCCAGCAATCCATAATCATGGAAGGGTATAATCGCCTGCATGGCAAATC
>DATHUN010000683.1:0-1541 GCA_035462205.1 Anaerolineales bacterium | reverse complement strand
CATCAAGGTAACCAAGCGTGTTTCTGCGCTCATTAATAATTCCTTGATCGCGGTAAGTTGTTTCGCGCGCCCGATGAATGGTGTCGGTTGAACGGGAAGATTATTTTTTGTTTGTTTTGTTTTTGAAGTGCTTTGCAAATCTGCATTGCTTTGATTTTCATCGTAAAGCAATTCCACATTTGTGGGCATAGGCAACTTGAATATTGTGGCATAACGTTTCAGATTAGTGGCAGCATAAATTAATCCAGCGAGTCGTTGCTCATTGGGCTGACCTGCTTTATGGGTGTAGCTCAAGCCCGCGGCGACACCAGCCAGCCAATATTGTCCCCACAGGTCATCGTGCAGACTGGGATGATTCGCTTCCACCCATGCCGCAAAGGCGCTTCGAGCCGACCTGATCACTGCACTCACACCTGACATCTCGATCGGCACCTTATGCGGGTCTGGCACATCTGCTACTGCCATCAACGTGAGAAAGTTGACACACTTCGCAAAAGAGACCTGCGACATGGCGTGCATCAAATAGGACATTTCCAAGTAGCGCTGGTCATATAACAGTGGCATATTCTCTTTGAACAACGCGAAGTCGATCAGATAATAGCCATCCAGCGATTCTTTATCATCTGCGAATTTGACCAAAATATTATTGGCGTTTAAGTCGCCTTGAATGAAGCCTGTCGCAACGTCCATCGCGCGCGCCTTGCCCCATGATTCAGCTTTGCGCGCATGCGGCAATGGATTTGGAAAAACACGTCCGTTGATAAGTAAGCCAGCGACATCTGGATTTACCCCGCATGTTTCCTGCAAAAAACGTTCGATGTTCCCACCCTCATCCAGCCGAAAGCCCAGCCAATCTTTTAATGCTCTTTGCGGATGAACGGCCTGCCTGAACGTGGCATTCACATTCCACTCGGCAAGCAGGACGGTATTGGTCTGTGCAAAGATGGTTTTGAGCTGGCTTTGCCGTTCGTAATTCGACAGGGGACGATATCGAAGCAGCGATTGACCGGCGATACGATAGAAAATGGCAATCGCCCCATCCTGCTCGACGCCCTCAAATACCAGGTCCGCAATGTGGGCCTGTGCGAACTCGGGAGTCGCTTTTTCCATTACAGCCTGGTGCCGCGTGACCTCGTCGGACCTGGCGGATTTGCTCTTGCGGTCCAGCTTGAGGATGCAATGCTCCACGTGCTTCGTTTCATTCCACGAAACACTAACCAGATAGACGATCGCGCCCGACCAGCCTCCCACCAGCAATTGAAGCGGAGCCACGCTGATCCTGTGCCTATCTTGCGCAGCTTGAATCACCCGCTGGTATTCTTCCGGCAGTGATTGAAAATCGGCTGTCACTACGGGCATGAATTCATCCAGTGTGTTAACAATAAGATCAGGATCATGGTGGTATTGTACTTCAAGATAAAACGGGACGTCGCGGCACATACTTTTCCTCCTAATTGCGTATAAAATAAGTGGGGTGATCCCATTTTCGGCCACCCGGAGTGATTATGCCTGAAACCCTGATCGAAACTCGTGATCTGATC
>DATHUN010000682.1:0-4622 GCA_035462205.1 Anaerolineales bacterium | reverse complement strand
TTACCAAATTGCCAGCGGGTGACATCCTTGGGAAATTGCTTCCAGGCGATTACAGTCTGAGGGTGGAATACATGTACTCCCGAAGCTTCATACTGCTCCGGTGAGGGAGCATAACCATCCTTTTCAGCAGAAGCCTTTGTCAATTGGACAGCCAGCGGATGATCCGGTGTTTGCAAGTAGGCATTTCCATAAAGGATGACCACGTCCATGCTATCGTTCAGATGCACAGAGATGGCTGGATTTGTCTCAAGATTCTTGTTGCGTTGAGTCTGCGGGCTACCGCCAAAATACAGCGTGCTATCCAGCCACAATCCATCCACCGGCGCCACATGGGGATGGCAGTGGACATCGACAGTGCATATCCAGTAGTGCATTGCTTGCGTCATGCGCTCGTCTACATGCGACCAGGAAAGCAATCCCTTATTGTTCTTTGGAACACCATACTCTGCTGGAATTCTGGGTCGGCTTACGATCGGACCGGTCTTGCGAGTGGTTTGCTTCTTCTTTGAGACTTGTTTGGCATTCATAATCGTCTCCAGATGGAATGTTCAGCCCGCCTTGTCCCTCCACCTTGTGTGCTGGGCCTATAAGATTTCGCCAACGTTACCATAATCAAATATTAGATGTACTGTTTCCTCAAAACAATGTCTCCTGCCGCGGCTCATCTGCTTCACCGGGACCTTTCCAGGCGTACTTCTTCATGTCGACTTTGTCTTTCACGAATACAACACCCTCTTCTTCGAGCAGTTGGCGCTGCCTTTCCGCGCCCTCACGCTCGCTGATCTTGCCTTGGGAATTAATCACCCGCTGCCACGGCACACCGTCGGGACAGGCTGCCATCGCGCCGCCCACCCAGCGCGGACTGAACGCCTTGTAGCTTTCGAAGTCCACGCCCATTGGCGGCGGACTCATCATGGCGATCTGCCCGTAGCTCGCCACCTTACCAGACGGAATCTGGCGGACTAGATTCCAAACCTGTTCATAATAAGCCTGTTGGTTAGGAGGAGAGGAGTAGCGCATCATTACCTCCGCAGGGGCAGGCAGCTGCCCGCCCTTACAATTATTCTACGAATGTTCCGCCGCGCACAGATTTCTCCAGCAACTCACGCGCGGAGTTGAACGTCATTTCCACTTCAATCTGTTGAAAGCAGCGATTTGCGCCGACCAAGCCTTTGTGGACAATATAATTATCGCCTTCATCGCTCAGGCTGAGATCGTTGTCTAGGTCGACGCGGCCCTCGATGATCTCACCGCAACGATTGCATTTGACCTGGAAAACGTAAAATCTTTTTTCTGGTTTGGCGGGTGTGCCGCCGAAGAGATTTTTGAGAAAGCCCATAATAATCCTTCCTTATTATGCTTACAGCGGTGGTTGAGTAGTCCCGCATGTTCCTGGCGTAACGTATCGAAACACGCTTTCGAGTTTACACGTTATTGATGGTTTTGATATGAGCGAGAAGAACGCTCGCTCTACGCAACCAGCCCGTTTACTTCAAAATCGATTCTATCTTTTCCAATTCCTCGTCGCTGAATTGTAAATTGTTCAATGCGGCGAGATTATCTTCGAGTTGTTGAACGCTGCTGGCGCCAATCAGTGCCGATGTTACGGCAGGTTTACGCAAGACCCAGGAAATTGCCATTTGGGCGAGGGATTGCCCACGCCCTTGGGCAAGCTCATTCAGCTTCTGGACCATGGGCAGATTTGATTTTACGTCATCAGGCGTCAGCCAGACGCGCTCGGTTTTGGTGGCGCGCGCCCCGGAAGGGATCCCGTTCAGGTAGCGATCGGTCAGCTGTCCCTGAGCGAGGGGTGAGAAAACGATGCAGCCGATGCCTTCTTCGACGAGAACCTCCAGGAGCCCACCTTCGATCCAACGATCGAACATGTTGTAGGACGGTTGATGGATAAGACAGGGCGTGCCCAAGTCGTGCAGGATTTCGGCGGCGCGACGGGTCTGGTCCGGATTGTAGGAGGAGATACCCACATATAAAGCCTTTCCGTGCCGGACGGCGGAGTCGAGCGCGCCCATCGTCTCTTCGAGCGGCGTTTCGGGGTCGAAGCGGTGACTGTAGAAGATATCCACGTAATCGAGACCCATGCGTTTGAGAGAGGCATCGAGGCTGGCAAGCATATATTTGCGCGAGCCCCATTCGCCGTATGGACCGGGCCACATGTCATAGCCGGCCTTGGTGGAGATAATCAGCTCATCACGGTAGGGATGGAAATCCTGCCTGTAGAGCAGACCAAATGTCTCTTCTGCCGAGCCGGGCGGCGGACCGTAGTTGTTGGCGAGGTCAAAATGCGTGACGCCCAGGTCAAAGGCACGGCGGGCGATAGCGCGTCCGTTTTCGAGAACGTCACGTCCACCGAAGTTGTACCACCAGCCGAGCGAGATCGCCGGGAGTTTGAGTCCGCTGCGACCGACGCGGTTGTAAACCATGGAATCATAACGAGTATCAGAGGCAAGATAGGGCATAATTTTCCTTTTGTTTTCTATAGGGGCGGATCGCGATCCGCCCTTACACATACATCTACATCAAAATTTCCAATTCTTTAATATATCCATGGTTTTGTACGAGGTCAAATCCAGATGTAACGGCGTCATGGACACACATCCGGCGCGCAGAGCGCCGAAATCGGTACCAGGCTCATCCACCCCAGTGGGATACTCGCCGCCGATCCAATAATACGGTTTGCCGCGGGGGTCGATGCGCGACTCAAGCGCGTCACGATAGACGCGCAGCCCCTGACGTGTGATCATATATCCCTTGAGTTCCTCTTCTTTCAAATAGGGAACATTGACATTCAGCACAACACCCTTGGGCAACCCCTCGGCGAGGACCTGCTCCGCGACGCGTCGAGCGACGATCGCGGCCGTGGAATAATCTAGCGCGCCTTTGTGTCCCTCAGGTGAATCCAGCGAAACGGCGACTCCCTTCACCCCGGCGATGGCAGCTTCCATCGCCGCGGTGACCGTCCCCGAATAGGTGACGTCATGACCGATGTTAGCATTCGGGTTGATGCCTGACACAACGAGATCAATCTGCTCCTCGACAAGCCCCAATAACGGTAAAGCAACACAATCCGACGGCGCGCCATCCGACATAAAAGCAGGCGTCCCATCGGCCAGCACGGTTTCTTTCACCCGCATGGGCCGCTCCATCGTCTTGACATGTCCGGATGCCGACCAGTTGCGGTCTGGCGCGAACACGGTCACTTTGCCGAGAGCGCGCATCTCCTGCGCGAGGGCGAGAAGTCCGGGCGCTTGTACACCATCATCGTTCGTTACGAGAATATGCATCACTAAATCCGATTTGTTGGTAATGTTAGGGATAAATCTAATTGATGATTATAACCTCGCCCCTATAATAACCTTATGAGTATGAAAATTCGAACCGCTTGTTATGTGTTCGTGAGCATCTGTTTTCTCCTTGCCTGTACATCTCCAGTCAAATCCAGGCCTGTAGCCACGTTCTATGTCTATCGCTTCGATCCGCCGGCTTTCGTCGAATTCTCGGCAGACTCGCAGGCGATCCATGAAATTCCATTTTCCATTCCTCCGGGTTGTGGATTGCTGGATACGTATCCCGCGCCGCTTGGAAAATTCCTCTTGATCCAGCTGAGCTGCCCCAATGGACAGACCGTTCTTTTTTTGGATACCAAGTCCGGTTCCCTGACTCAGCCCGTACGCGATACCGACAGTCAATTTCTTGCATGGGCTGGCGATGGCACATCTGCCTATTTCAAAATAGATTCGTTGAATAGCGGACGTGTCGTCCGTATCCACACAAATGGCAAGCTTGATAACTTGGACCTGGTTCGCTGGACGTATGATCTCTCAGTCAAACCGAACTCCGAAAACTTTACTTTTACCTTTTCGCGGGGGTTAGGTGCCGGGAGTGAGCTCCATCTGTCTCAAAACCATGGACTCCGTGTGGAAAAGTTGTACGCGGATCCGCTTAACTACATTTCATTCGCGCGCTACTCGCCAGATGGCAGCCAGATCGCCTTCATCAAGATCCCTGATTCGCAGACTCCGTTCACAGTGGGAGAGCTATGGGTAATGAACGCCGATGGGACGAATGCGCGTAAGCTGGCAGACGCGGATGCCGGTCACGGCTACGCGGCGAACTGGTCCCCGGATGGAACTCAGATCGCGTTCGTCAAACGGGAAAACCCGGACGACCAGAGCGCGGATCAATCGGCCGAGTCGTTAATAAGTAATATCTACGTAGTGAATGTGCAGCACGGCGAGGTCAGCCAGGTGACGCATTTCGCAAGGGAACGCGCCGAAACGCCGCAATGGTCGCCGGACGGGAACACTCTGGCTTTCAACGTAGTCCTAAATGGTAGAATGGAAGTGCAGATCGTGGAACTCCATTCCGGGCAGATGCGACCGCTCCTGACGGAATCCGCCTGCTGTCCTTCCTGGATACAAAACGACTAAGGACGACCCGTCAATAGAGTTCCATCGCTGCCTTACTGTTGAAAGTGAGTCTGGATGCTTCGACGAATACTTTGGATCCTGCTCTTATCACTATTGATCAGCTCGTGTGGTGGCGCGGCACCGGCAACACAAGCTCCGGCCGCAACGCAAGCTCCCACGTCCATAGAAGTGCCC
>DATHUN010000681.1:0-3784 GCA_035462205.1 Anaerolineales bacterium | reverse complement strand
GGAATTACAGCAACATAATATCAAAGAGATTACCGATCTAAATCGTAAGTTGGTAGAGATGGGGGCGCGCTACTCGGCAAAATATATCGCCACCAACGATGTGCATTACATTAATCAGGATGATGCGCGCTTTCAGGATATCCTGCTGGCGATCCAGACACAGTCCCTGCTTTCTGAAAAGGACCGTATGCGCATGTCGGATGATTCCTATTATCTGCGCACGCCTACGGAAATGAATCGACTATTCGCCGAAGTACCGGAAGCGTTAAGCAATACATTGCTTATCGCCGAGCGTTGCAATGTGGACTTGAGTTTCAAGGGTTATCACCTGCCCGATTTCGCGGTCCCGGAAGGGTTTACAACTGAAACGTATCTGCGTTACTTGTGCGAAGAGGGGGCAAGGAAGCGATATGATGCGAGGGCGAGGAGTCCGGAGGTCCGCGAGAGGCTCGATTATGAGCTGGGTATTATCCAGAAGATGGGGTTCGCTGCCTACTTCCTGATCGTATGGGACTTGTGCCGTCACGCCAAGGAAAACGGCATCTGGTATAACGCCCGTGGCTCGGCCGCTGGTTCGATTGTCGCCTACGTATTGGAGATCGCGCTGGTAGATCCGCTGCAGCACAATTTGCTGTTCGAACGCTTTCTAAATCCCGGGCGTATCTCGATGCCCGATATTGACCTTGACTTCCGCGATGACCGCCGCGCCGAGATGCTTGAATATTGCGTACGCAAATACGGCAGCGACAAGGTTGCCCAAATCATTACATTTGGCACGATGGGCACGAAAGCTGCCTTACGCGATGTCGCCCGTGTGATGGAGATCCCCCTCCCTGAAGTGGACCGCGTCGCCAAACTCGTCCCCTTCGTTTCGGGTCGCAACACCACGATGGAAGATGCGATGGCCGTCCCGGAATTCAAGGAGATTTATAAGAGCCAGACACATCTGCGCGAGCTGATCGACACCGCCGCCAAGATGGAAGGGACCGTCCGCAATGCCGGAACGCACGCCGCCGGCGTCGTGATATCCGATAAGCCAATTTTGGAATATCTGCCGCTGCACCGCCCAACCTCGAATTCGGAAGAAACGCCCATTAAGACCGTCACGCAATTCGAAATGGGTATTCTCGATACGCTCGGCATGTTGAAGGTGGATTTTCTTGGGCTCATCACCTTGAGTGTGATGGCAAAAGCCTGCGACATGATCGAGAAGCGGCACGGTATCAAGTTCGACCTGAATAATATTCCGTTGGACGATCTGAAATCGTTTGAGCTGATGGGCAGCGGACAGACCGCCGGCGTTTTCCAGGTGGAAGGCGGCGGGATGACGCGCTGGCTGGTGCAGATGAAGCCCAAGACGCTCGACAATATCATCGCCATGGTCGCTCTCTATCGTCCTGGACCGATGGCATTCATCCCTGATTACATTGCGCGTATGCACGGCGAAGCGGAAGTAGAATATCGGCACCCGAAGCTCGAGCCCATTTTCAAAGATACATATGGTATTCCCGTCTATCAGGAACAGCTCATGCGCGCCGCCGTGGAACTGGCGGGCTATACTCCTTCCGAATCGGATGAATTGCGGAAAGCAATCTCTAAAAAGAAGAAGGAAGAGATTGAGAAGCACCGCAAAAAATTTGTGGATGGCGCCGTCAAGCAGGGGATGGAACGAGAGATTGCCGAATCGATTTACAAAGATTGGGAAGAATTCGCCCGTTATGGCTTCAACAAGAGCCATGCAGCCGACTACGGGGTGATTTCTGTCCAGACTGCGTACCTCAAGGCGCACTATACAGCTGAATACATGGCTGCCTTACTCTCGGCGAACGCAGGCAAGACCGAACAAGTCGCCTTATATGTCGCAGAAACTCGTAGCATGGGCGTTCCCGTTCTTGCTCCGGGGATCAATACCTCCGATTGGGATTTTTCGATTGAAGATATTGATGGAAAGCCTCATATCCGCTTTGGATTGGGCGCGATTAAAAACGTTGGTCAGGCGGCTATTGAGTTAATTATTAAAGAGCGCAAAGCAAATGGTCCGTTCGCCGACCTCAACGATTTCGCTCGTCGCGTAGACCTGCGGGCGGTTGGCAAGCGCGCCCTCGAATGTCTCACCAAGGTGGGCGCGATGGATTGCTTTGGAAATCGCTCTGCATTGCTGGCATCGTTGGATCGGGTTGTCGCCATCAGCAGTAATCACTTCCGCGCTTCGGAAGCTGGTCAAATGAGTTTGTTCGGGGGAACCAGCGGCGTTTCGGAATCGATCACTTTACCGGATGTGACCAACGTAGATCGGCGTGAGATGCTCAACTGGGAACGCGAATTGATCGGGCTCTATATTTCGGATCACCCGCTCACACCGTACCAGCAGACCTTTGCACAAATTGTCAGTTACTTCTCGGGGCAACTTAATACGGCTCAGCATGAAGAAAAGGTGCGCGTGGCAGGCCTTATTACCGTGGTCCGCCCGTACACCACCAAGACGAACAAGCCGATGGGCTTTGTCTCTATTGAGGACGTACAGGGCAATATCGAGTTGGTTCTATTCCCACGAACCTGGGCGCAGTATCGCGAGCAAATGACCGTGGGTCAGATTATTATCGTCGAGGGCAAGGCAGACACAGGCTCCACTCCTCCAAAAATTTTAGTGGACACGATTCGCACCGAAATCAAGATTTTGGAACCGCTGCCGGTCTCCTCAACGATTTCGCAGCCAACGTTTGATCTCTTCGACGAAACACCGCCTCCACCCAACGGTGGACAGGTGACGGACGTGAATTACAAGTCCACACAGCCGAAGCCAAGCGTGCCGCAGCAAAAGAACATTCCGGTTAAGCCGGCTGTGTCTCCGCCGACGCGACAAACTGCTGAAAAACCAGTCACGAACGACGCGTATGTCACCAAGCCTAAACCTTCTACGGAAGTATCCTGGGATGATTCAGATGTCCCACCACCCCCCGATAACTTCCCCGATGACTGGGATCTGCAATGGCAGCCTTCCTTTGAAGAAGCGTCCATCGCGGCGCGGCCGGAACCGAAGGTAGATATCAAGCCGATCAGCGCGCCGCCCAGTCGCCAGCCGGAGGTGGACCCGGTGCAGATCAAGCATGAGGAGCCGAAGCCGCTCGAGTCCCCGCGTGAAGCGATCGCTTTCCAGACATTAAATGTCGAGCATCCACCTGTACAGCCTCCGCCTTCGATTTATGTTCCCCTGGCGAAAGAGCAAAAGGACAAGGATCATCCACCGCAACAGATCACGGTCATTCTGCGCACCACGGGTGACAAGGACCACGATCGCCGCCGTATCAAGACAATTTACGGCACGCTCATCTCCTTCCACGGGCGAGACCGCTTCAGTTTTCAAATTTTTGAGAGTGGTTCGGGGTACCTGATCGATTTCCCCAACGATTCGACGCGCGTCTGCTCCGAAATGCTGGATCGATTGAAGAAGCTAACGGGGGAAGAGAACTGGCGCGTGGAAGAGATTACATTTCAATAAAGAAATTAAACGTAGAGATGGGCACCCTCATCAGGGTGCGTCGCGAGCTGCCCATCCCTATGTTTAATTACATATTTCTTATCGCATTACATCGCTCGCAATCGGTCCGCTGGCAAAGCAAAGCCAGCGGATCTAATTTAATCAGCTCTTGGACTGCTTCAAATAACCTCCGTAATGGAACGGCTTGAATGAGTCCATTTCCGGCGTTCACGCGGCTTGTATCCGGACCAATGTAGCTGGCGATGGCGTTGAAGCCTGTGGAATCGCCGGGGAAGTTGGGACATT
>DATHUN010000680.1:0-2155 GCA_035462205.1 Anaerolineales bacterium | reverse complement strand
GGGAACGAAAGCGCGGAAAGCTGGAGGAATTCAATGAATTGCTGCAGGGAAGTGAGGAGACCTCGTACCAATATAAGCATGGCGATCTGAGTGTCCTTCCTTCCATTCGCTTTGTGATTACACTGGACGCCGATACCTGGCTACCGCGCGAAAGCGCCCGCCGTCTCGTTGGGACTCTTGCCCACGTGTTGAACCGCGCCGAGTTTGATCCGGCTACAGGAGAGGTCAAGGCTGGTTATACAGTACTCCAGCCGCGAGCGCAGGTGAGACCGGCAATTGTCAATCAATCGACGTTTACGCGCGTCTACGCGGGCGATGCGATCATCGATCTATATTCGCGGGCGGTGTCGGATGTTTATCAGGATTTATTCGGAGAAGGAAATTTTGTCGGCAAGGGAATTTATGATGTTGATGCGTTCGAAAAAAGCCTGCGTGACAAGGTGCCGGAAAATCATCTCTTGAGTCACGACCTTTTCGAGGCGTTACAGGGATCCTGCGGCTTGGTGAGCGATATAGTTCTGTTTGAAGACTATCCGCCGCACTACATTGCTTATACCGATCGGTTAAACCGCTGGGTACGCGGCGACTGGCAGTTACTGCCCTGGCTCGGACGCTGGGTGCCGCATCGCACGCACGGCAAGGTCCGCAATACTCTGTCGCTGATCGATCGCTGGCGGATCTTCGACAACCTGCGACGTAGCCTGATCGTGCCGACGATCCTATTACTGCTGGTGAGCGGGTGGCTATTCCTACCAGGCTCACCCTTTGCATGGACGCTTTTTGCTCTGTCTCCTTATTTGTTGCCGTTACTTTTAAATTTCATTTCAGAGCTGCGCCGCGCCGCCCATGAGCCGGAGTCACACCTCCTGACACGTCCGATTGGTTTAGCTGCGCTGCGCGCTATATTCCAAATCATCTTTCTGCCTCATGAAACTTTGGTTTACTTGGAAGCCATTCTGACCACACTGGCGCGCTTGTATGTCTCGCATCGCAACATGCTGCAATGGATGACAGCCGCTCACACTGTCCAATTCTTTGGCAGGCGGTTGCGAGTCAAGGCCGCCTGGCAGGCAATGCTCACTGCGCCCTTGATTGCGGTCGGATTAGGCTTGGCGCTTTATTTTGAGGATGAGAGAGTCATCGCGATCGCTCTGCCCTTTATCGTTGCCTGGATCTTCTCGCCGAATATCGCGGCACGCATCAGTAAACCGGACGTTCACGAAGAGGTGAAACTCACGCCGGCGCAGGAGAAAAAGCTGCATCTGCTGGCGCGCTCCACGTGGTTGTATTTTGAACATTTCGTCAGTCCGGAGGATCGCTGGCTGCCGCCCGATCATTTTCAGGAAGACCCACGCGGGTTGGTCCAGCACCAAACTTCGCCGACGAACATCGGCTTGATGTTGCTGTCCACGATGGCAGCTCACGATATGGGATACATGGGCGCGCCGGAACTGTCGCTGCGCATCCGCGATACGTTCGACAGCATGGATTCGCTGGAACGCATGCGCGGTCACTTTTTGAACTGGTACGACACGCGCACGTCCGCGCCGCTTTTGCCGCGCTACATTTCTACTGTTGACAGCGGTAATCTCGCTGCCTGCCTGTTGACCCTCAAACAAGGCTGCCTGGAAATGGGTAGACGCCCGGTCGTCTACTGGCAAGGTTTCATCGACACCATAAACATACTGTCCTCAGTGCTGGAAGAGGCCAATCTGGGCCCATCTGCAGAGAAGCTCAAAGAAGCACTCCAATCCATCAACGCTCTGGCAGAGCAATTGCATAACGCCGAGACATTTTCTCCAAAGCTGTTAGCACAATTATTTGATGATGAGCAGGCAGAATTCGAAACGATGCTCTGGGACGCCATGCAAGCTTCCAGCGAAGAGGTGCCTACGGAATCATTGCGTAAGCTCTCGACCTGGGTGCAGCGAGTGCGCTATCAGCTGCGCCATATGCGTACGGATTTGCAAGTATTGGCTCCCTGGTTGTTGTCGCTTGCGGAAGCGCCGACCTTTTCAGAAACGACCAGCGCCAAAGCAGAACTTGCAAATGCCTGGAATGAGCTCTTGGCGGTGCTTTCCCTTCAGCCGACCCTTGGCGAAATCCCGCAGATTTGCGAGCGCGCGACCGCATGCTTGGAGCAGATCATGCAACT
>DATHUN010000679.1:0-10377 GCA_035462205.1 Anaerolineales bacterium | reverse complement strand
TCTAAAACACGCGTGCGGATGAAAATTAAGACCGCAAATGGTGCACCGTTATTTGATCTCAGCTCCCAATATCGCTTGAATGAGTGGAGAAAAGATCCACACAATCAAAGAGCATGGCAATGGACCGGCGATGGCACGGTTCCTTTTGAGGCCGCCCTACCAAACTTTCTTGCTCGGGAGAACATTGTCTGTGTCACGCCAGATGATTATGGCTACTGGGAAATCCAGGATAGATTGGCAGCCGGTGTGGCGGGATTCCATGCGATCATTTGCAACATGGACATGTTGCACCGCATGATCGTCCGACATTTTACGGGACGACCTGACATGGGCGGCAACACCTGGGGTTACCCCGCCCCGGGCGTCGATGCGAAGAGCTGGAAACCGCCGATAGCAATGCGGAGCAAATAATGTCACTCCCCAAAAGATGCCAGGATGGCCGATGCAGGTGGTCCTTTCGCGGGAATGATGGTCTTAATCTCAAAATGCATCAACTTTCAGCCGATCAGCTGATCGCTCGTGGGCGAACTGCGGACGTGTATGCCTGGGATCACAGATACGTTCTCAAACTTTTTCACGATTGGTTCGAGCTCGAAAACATAGAATATGAACAAAGGATTGTCCGGGCAGTAGTTGCCAGTGGTGTACAGGCTCCTGCTGTCGGCGAGCTGATTCGCGTGGATGGTCGTAATGGACTGCTCTATGAACGCGTAAGCGGGCAGTCTATGGAGGCACTGTTCCTGCAGAAACCCTGGAGGCTGCTTACTTATGCGCGCACGCTCGCCCGTCTGCACGCCCACATGCATGAAAGGGTTTTCGATACCGCCATCCCTGCACAAAGAGCGAGATTACAAAATAAGATTAACCAGGCACACGCACTCTCCGGACCTCTGAAAACCAAACTACTGCAAGCGCTGGACTCGTTGCCGGACGGTGACCGCGTCTGTCATGGGGATTTTCATCCCGCCAACGTGCTGCTCTCGGGAGAGGATGCCACCATTATCGACTGGATCGATGCGACCCGCGGCAACCCCTTGGCGGATGTGGCGCGGACGAGTGTCATCGCTCTGGGTGTAGCCGAAAGCGCCCAAACAGCCAAACCATTGTTGAAAATTATTGTGAGGATCTTTCATACTGCTTACTTGAAGCAATACTTTACATTGCATCGTGGCGGAGAAGACGAGTATTGTCGTTGGCTGCCGATTGTGGCGGGGGCACGCTTGAGTGAGAATATTCCAGAATTGGACCAATGGCTGGTTGGGCAGGCAGCGCTAACATCTTAAAAGGAATGCATGGTGAATCGAAAACAGATATTTTTGATCACCGGAGCTACAGCGGGGATTGGAAAAGCTGCGGCAACGGTTCTTGCCGGGCAGGGACTCGAATTGGTCCTCACTGGCAGAAATCCCGCGAAGTTGGAGAACACGGCTTGGGAAATCCGTGAGAAGACAGGCAGTGAGTCAATCCACTATTTAATCGCCGATTTTTCAGACCTCACGCAAGTGAGGCAGCTTGCCGAACAATTTAAGCGGCAATTTTCGCGCCTGGATATTTTGATCAACAACGCCGGTGCCTATTTCAACCGCCGGCACCGAACAAGCTATGGTGTGGAAAAAACATTCCTGGTTAATCACCTCGCTCCGTTTCTACTGACAAACCTTTTGCTTGTATCTTTGAAGGAGAGTTTATCGGCGCGGATTATCAATGTGTCTTCTAATTCACATCGGAATGCGGGCCTCGACCTCAATGACCTCAACTTCGATCGGTTTTATTTTGGCTATTGGGCGTATGGACGTTCCAAGCTGGCAAATATTCTGTTCACCTATGAGCTCGCCCGCCGGTGGAAGGATACCCATATAACAGTCAACGCGCTGCATCCGGGACGCGTTGGCACAGATATCTTCAAAACTGACTTCTCCATTTTCGGCGGTCCACTCAAATGGCTGATCTCGCGCGTCTCGCTCACCCCCGAAGAAGGTGCCGACAACACGGGTTATCTCGCTACGTCTCCAGAAGTGAAAGGGGTGACTGGAAAATATTTCGTCAAACGCCAGGCTGTCCTCTCTTCACCTTTATCGTATGAGGAGCGACTCGCCAGCCAATTATGGGAGATAAGCGAGCAAATCACCGGGCTTTCCTAAATCGACAAGAGGCTGACAAACGTCAGCCTCTTGTTTATAGGATATTTAGTTGTAAGGAGCGTATCTTATCGTTGGACGATCGGGGACTGCGGTGCAGCATGGTCAGATGCTGCGCCTGGGACAGGTTGGTCAGCCCCAGCTGTCACCACCGCTGCGCCGGAGGATAAGCCTGCTGATGGAGTAAACAGAGCTTCATGGAACGTGGACCCGGAAGGTGCAGTGGCTAATGTAAACACTGGATGGGCAGTGCCACCAGAATAGGAAGTAGAGATATAGTCTCCAACCATCCGTCCCTGAGAGGTATCTGCGATCCAAGTGAGGCTCATTGGGCCGGCAAGTTGCGTCGCTGCAGTCCAGGCTCCGCCGCCATTGACGGAAGATATGTAACCCACAGTCAGTTGGCAAGACGAGCCACAGTTGGCCTTTGGATAGTAATAGTAGGCCAGGGCCAGTTTGGCAGTACCGCCAGAAGTTGTGCCATCTACAGCAAGCCCGGGAATGAAGTGATCGACATTGCTACCTGTGCTGTCAATCGGAATACGCACTACAGGCGTCCAGGTGGTTCCATTGGTGGATGTGGTCATCACAAGATCATTGACTTTGCAACCACGGCGGAAACGGCAATCCTGCCAGACCACATAAACCTTACCCGCTGCATCGATTTCGGCGGAGGGCAGGGGGCCTGTTCGTAAACCTCCTGCGACCGTATGGGTGGAGATCGTTGTGATAGTTGTAGTGGCGCTCCAACTCGTGCCCCCATTGGTGGAATTGAACGCCAATAGGGCCGTCTCGTTTCCGCTATCGATCGGTACGATGACTGTGCCATTGGGCTGTACGAGAGGCTGACCCCCGATCCCTGTTGCACTATTGGCTGTCCTCATGCGCGCACCCCAAGTGAGACCGCCGTCCGTGGAAGTACTCATGTAAATCCGGTTGCCATCGCCATTGGCATCCCACTCAGTATAACAGTTGCCATAGAAGGGACTGGTCGCGGTGTTGTCACAGACGATCCAGTTCTTATCCGGGCTCTGCTGGTTCGAGCCGGTGACGAGGATGGGATTACCCCACGTCAGGCCGCCATCTGTGCTGCGGCTGGTGTAAACTCCCGCGGCGGTGGGCGCGACAGTGGAAGAGCGTCCAATCAGTGGAAGTGTTGAGATCATCCAGACGTTATGTCTGGCATCATACGCCACAACCGGGTCGCTGACACGATCAAACGTGCCACCGCCGGGAGGCGCGTTATTCGTTAGTCCGGGCAGGCAACCATTGGTCCAGCTTGCTCCAGCATTCGTAGAGGTGGACCAGCAGATATTGGACGCGCCGCCGTTATAGAAGCGGCCTGTTTGGACCGCGGTGACAATGGTGTTGCCGTAGGCAAAAGAATCCGGTTCCACCTGGGTAGCATGCTGGCTATCGATATTGGTGTATGGATCCGAGCTAATTTGGGTGACAGCCACATTCGCAAGAACAGAAATAGGCAATGCCAAGGCGAGGAGAATGGAAACCATGACCGCCAGTGGATGGCGAGATTGACGAGCCAAGCGAAACGCAATTTTCATAGAAGCTCCTTTAGCGAACAACGATCCTGATCCGATATAAAAGAAAACGAGCGGGATTTGCGTGGATATATCCGAAAGTTATTTCACCTCCTTATTTGGATATATAAGACATTATAGATATGAATTCTAAAAAGTCAACAAAGAAGATTTTGAGTTTGTTATTTAGTTGTTTACACAGGGAAGAAATTGAATATTTTGGTCGGCTTCACTTTGATTCACGTTTCCCACCGTATCCCGGGCGCGGATATAAAACTCGATCGCCCCATAGGCATGCCCTAAAAAGTCCGCTCCTTGTAAAGACACGACATATATACCGTCATGGAGTTCCATCGGGATGGATGCAAGTTTTTGATCAGGAGCAATGCGATACCAGAGTTGGACGCTTCCTATTCCGGATGGATCGGAAACATTGGCTGATATCTCAACCGATGTGCTCGGACAATCCGAAATAACCAGAATATTCCCGGATGTTTTGATATCATGGATCACCGGACCCGTCTGATCGCTGGAAGTCCTTGCACAAGCGGAAACTACAGCAAAGATCGAAACCAGCAGAATACGGATCAATTCTTTCATGACGGGCATCTCTCAAGGGGAACAAAGACACATTTTTCAGTAACTATATCACCCGCCAAGAGGGATGCGAATGCTATAATGCCTGGGCTTCACCTAAACTCGTTGGAGCATGCAATGAAATATCGGCTCTATGTCTTTTATGATTAAGACCATAAAGAGTTCGACGACTACTTTGTTCCACTCCCGACTGGGTGAACCCTCCCGCGCCGTTCTGCGTATTAATCTTGGATGGACCCCGACTCGCTATGAACAACATCATCCTATTCGTTGGCATGAGCATTCTGTTTACCGCTTGCGCGTCTAGAGAGCAAACGATTAAGACGCCGGTTCTCTCCACAGCCCTACCCCAAACCATTCAAACGGAAGCAAGGATTCTCCCGACACCTTCCTCGCCGGATGATTCGATCGCATGGGATGATTTGCAGGTCACCATGGACCGGCTTGAGCTAACGCAGGAGTATCTCACCGATTTCGGTTCCACACGAATTCCTCCTGCCGGGAGCAAATTTTTATGGGTGCATGTTCGCTTGAAAAACACTGGATCGGTGGAGATGGACGTCCCGCTGGCCGAACACTTTAGTGTTTTATATGCTGCCATTGAGTTAAAGCCCACCTACGGTCATCGCGCCGGGCATCCGGATTACACATCGCTGGCATCCACAATCTTTCCGAATCAGGAGTTGGATGGCTGGCTCCGGTTTGATATTCCAACAACAGCGGAATTCAAAGATCTGCGCTTTGTATTTCTACCTGAAAGTTCCCAGGTCGGAGCTTCCTATAATTCTCCGAATTATCCTTACGCGGATGATAAGCCGACCTATGTGTGGAATTGCGCGCCATAAGAATTTATAAAAGACCTCCCAAATTTGGGAGGTCTCGTCATGAAATTATGTACCCTATTCCTTTTCCTTTAAGAAGCTGACAACTTGCTCATGAATAGACTTCGACTGCAGCGCGCCTCGATGACCTAATCCTTCCGTTTCGATGTAGCGGGCATGTTTCCATACTCGGGCAATCGCTCTACTATCTTCCACCGGCGTGACATTATCCATTGCATCGTGGAACATCAGGGCGGGAATCTGGATTTGAGGAGTTAGAGACTCATTCGTAATCGCCTCTAATACAGCCTGTCCGAAGTTTTCGTAAAGCATTGCGCGGAATCCAGCCATAATTTCGTCCGGCAGACCGGCAATCACTTGAAAGCGCGGCAGGGACTCTAACAATTGATTGAACGCTCCGAGATAGACAAGTCGCGTCGGCGGAGGAAAATTCCGTTTGACCAGTGCGTAAGAAGTAATTAACGTCCCAAAGGAATGAGCGATGATGGCGTGAAACGGTCCCTCCTGCGTGGCGATTACGTCCATACTGGGCGCGATCTCGAGCAGGTTGGTCATGCTTCCGTCCGACTCGCCATGGGCGGGTTGGTCATAGGCGACGACACGATATCCGGCAAAAAGCAAGGAATCCACAAAGCCCGTCATTTGGGCGCGCCCGCCACCCCATCCATGCATCAGTAAAATGGTGGGACCACCGTTGCCCCAGGTAGTGACAGCCAGCTCGCCGCCCTCAAACGGGATACGGTAATTGTTGCCCCATTCGATGACCTCGCGCTCCGAGGGCTTCACTTCGTAGCGCGCCGGGCTAAAAAACGCCTGGTACGCTTTCTTCACGATAGCTTGCATCTTTGCTTTGGTTGGGTCTACAGTGGTCATTCATTCTCCTTTTACAATAAAACTTACTACCAAGTAAGTCCTGACGGCAAAAAAATTAGGCGAGCAAATCCTGCTTATGCTGCTCAACGACGGCACGGAATTTACTCGTCCCCAAAGCACGTGCCATCTGCAATCCGCCCTGAAGGCTCGAAAGAATCAGCGCGGCTTTGTCGGCGGGTTCGCCGCTGAAGTGAAATATGCCTGCTTCCCTGCCCTCCTGTAATGTGACTTCAAGCCAGGTGAGAAGCTCGCGCGTCAACGCCTGAGTTTGCTCGCGCACGGAATCAGGCAAGGAATTGAACTCCGTTTCCAACGAGCCTGCCAAACAAACTTTGCCGTTATCGGCCCGGGTGTTGGTGTAGATGCTAAAGAACCAATCTAATTTTTCCTGTGGAGCAAGATCTTTGATGCGCGAATTATTGATCCACAATTTGAACCGGTCACGGTAGCGTTGAATCACTTCCGAGACGAGCGCCTCTTTCGAAGGGAAATGATAATGGATGGCTGCATTCTTTACATCCAATTCCTTGGCGATGTGAGCATAGCTGAAACCATTGAAGCCTTTCTCTTGAAGAAAGGACTCCCCTAAATCCATGATTGCTCTTTTTGTATTTGGATTTCTGACCATAATGCTCTGATTTTACTTACTAGTTAGTAAGTTTGTCAAGTGCAATTTTCTGCCGCTCAGATAAGAATGGCTTGATATACTAGGATAGGAAAGAAACCTACTCAAACGAAAGGAACTCAAATTGGCTAAAGTAAATTATCAATACGAAAAGCGTCAGAAGGAATTGGAAAAGAAACGAAAGAAAGAGCAGAAAGAGAAGCTCAAACAGATAAAAAAGAATATTGTCACGAAAGACGCTGATGACTCCTCGCAGGCACCGGCACCGGAAAAGTAGGAGAGTTACCGTTAGGAAAAGAGACCAGTGCTTTAAATACTGGTCTCTTTGTTTTATAAGGATCGTTTCTGTAGAGCGTTTGAATTCGGGATTCAGGAGGAGCGGGCATCTGCCCCAAATCCGAAACACAGAGTTTAGATAATGATTCCAATCTCAGCCTCCGGACTGGGGTGGTGGTCACACGCGCTCCCCTCGAAATTGCGTTTCATATAACTGACTGTATAACCCACCTAAGGCAATCAACTCTTCGTGCGTGCCCCGCTCGACAATTCTTCCGCGGTCCATTACCAAAATGAGATCTGCAGCCAGAATGGTGGAAAGACGATGTGCAATCACAATGCTGGTGCGCCCTGCCATCACACGCTTCAACGCGTCCTGAATCAGTGCTTCGGATTCGCTGTCGAGGTGACTTGTCGCTTCGTCCAGGACGAGGATGCGCGGGTTTTTGAGGATCACTCTCGCCAGGGCGATGCGCTGTTTCTCGCCGCCGCTCAAACGATAGCCGCGCTCCCCGACAATCGTGTCGTATTGATCAGGCAGGTCCATGATGAATTGATGGATATTGGCGGCTCGTGCAGCGGACTCAATTTCCTCTTGCGTTGCATCTATTTTCGCGTATGTCAAGTTCGTGCGGATCGTATCGTGAAAGAGATAGGTCTCCTGCGTCACCATGCCGATCGCCGCCGAAAGCGACTCGAGAGTCACGCCGCGTAGGTCATGCCCGTCGATACGGATGACGCCGCTCGTCGGGTCATACAATCTGGGAATGAGATAGGTCATGGTCGTTTTGCCCGCGCCGGAAGGGCCGACCAGCGCGACCAGCTGTCCCGGGCGGGCGATAAAGGAAACGTCTTCGAGGGCGACGGCGCGCGCTTGTGAGGTGGGGTCGGCCTCGGCTGCGTCAGAGCCGTTGCCCCTCACGCTGTTGGCAGCGGACCGGGGACCGTCCACCGTCTTCTGCCCACCGTCTTTGTCCACTTTATCTGCCAGCGACATGACCGCCTTGACGTTGTCCATGCTGCCATAGCGTTTGACGTCTTTGAGCAATTTGGATTCGTCGACGTGATAATTGAAAGAAACGTTGTCGAATTCAAGCTCGCCCTTCACGTCGTGCAGCTCGATGGCGTTTTCCTTTTCGGCGATATCCTGCGGCAGATCAATCACTTCGAACACGCGCTCGAAGCTGACCATGGAGGTGGAAAACTCCACCGGTGCACCTGCCAGCCCTTGCAGCGCACTATAGAGCTGACCAAGATACGAGCCGAACGCAACGATGGTCCCAACGGTAAAAACATCGGTGATGACGAAATAACCGCCTAATCCATAGACCAGCGCTGTTCCAATCGCACTGACCAAACCAAAGATGACAAAGAACGTCGAGCCGACCACGGCGCGGCGGATGCCGATATCACGCACACTGGCGGCGCGGTCACGGAAGCGTTTCTCCTCTTCACGCGAGCGACCAAACAATTTGACGAGCAGCGCGCCACCGATATTAAGAGTCTCGTTCATGTGAGCGTTCATCTGGGCGTTATTTTCCATCGCCTGACGGGCAATATCGCGCAGCACCGTTCCCAGCTTTTGGGCGGCGATGATGAACAGCGGAAGGATCATCACGCTGACGAGGGTCAGCCGCCACTCGAGCGTGAACATTACAATGAACAGCGCAATCGCCTCGATCAGATTGGTCACGATATTGACAATGGTATTGCTGATAGCATTTTGTGCGCCAACCACGTCATTGTTGAGGCGCGACATCAATTCGCCGACCTTGGTATTCGTAAAAAAGCGCAGCGACATGCGCTGCAGCCGGGCAAACAGGGACGAGCGCAGATCGTAGATCACGCCCTCCCCCACCGTTGCATTCAACCGGCGCTGAATCACGTTGATGAAGCCTGAGACCGCCGGGATGAGCAGCAGCGCCACACCCAGCCAGATCAGCCGATGGGTATCCTTAGCTGGAATCACCTTGTCGATCATGTTGCGGAAGATCAACGGCGTCAGCAACGATAAGCCTGTCGTCAGCAAAATGGTCACGAGCATACCGCCGATGTGCCACCAGTAGCCGCGTGCGTACGAGAGAACACGTAACAATAAATCGCGCGTGACCTTGGGCTTTTCATCCCCCGAGCGCATGTACATGAACCAACCACCGCCATGCCACATATATTTCTCCTAGATAGTAATGAGTAGATTAGAAAACCAGAGAGTAGAAACTGGGAAACAGAGAGAACGTACCAACCGGTAGGCTGACTATACGTCCAGACGCCCATTTTTGCAACTGGACGAAGGGGGAGGTCAATCGAAGGATAACCGGGAAGTATAATCTTAAGGAAGGAAAATTCCCATGTTTGAATTGACAACTGCCTGGAAATCCGCTTTTCGCGAGGCGCACGTGGGGCTATTAGTGATGCGCGATGTCACCAACCCTGCGCAAAACCCTGAACTGGAAAAGCGCAAAACGGAGCTCGAAGAACAATTGCGCGTCCAGTTCTCCGGACAGGACCGCGCCGTGCTGGTAAGCCATCCTATTTTACAGGCCTATAACGACTATTACCGGCGCTTCAAGAAGACGTATCATGTACAGCTGCAACTGGAATCCATTGCATGGAAGGGTAAGTCAATTCCGAGTGTGTCGTCGTTAGTGGAAGCCATGTTCATGGCGGAGGTAAAGAATTTGCTGCTGACAGCCGGTCACGATCTGGATACGCTTCACCTGCCTCTTGCATTAGACATCTCTAAAGGGGATGAACGATACATCTTGATGCGAGGTGAGGAACAAGTCCTCAAAGCCGGCGATATGTTCATCTGCGACCAAAGTGGAGTAATTTCCAGTATCATTTACGGTCCCGACCGGCGCACACAGATCACAGCCGAAACGCACAACGTCGTGTTCACCGTTTATGCACCTACGGGAATCGACAAGCAGGCAGTGGAACAACACTTGCAAGACATTCGAAAATACATAATGATGATTGAGCCGGAAGCAAAACTAGAGTTACTCCAGGTCTATTCTTGAGATTCAAGGATGTGAAGTGGAACCAAAAAGGACAGGTATCTCATGCAGCCTGTCCTTTTGTTAGATTAATTCGTATCACCGATCAATCGTTCAGCAATTCGATCACTACCTCACCGTCGCGCTCAACGGTTGCCCAGCGCTCGGGTCCCAGTTGGACCCAGGTGTCCTCTCCATCAGTCCATGTATTCAGGATGGCGATCCGCTCACCTTTGTGCAACGTATCCATGATTTCTGCCATCGGGTTGGGCTCGCGCAAGAGGTGGAGTCCACGTTCGAGGACTACCGCGTGGACCTGTCTCCCATGCGGATCTGGACCGAGTACGGGGTTGGTCGGAGCATGGGCGCCATCATTTTCTGCGCGAGGCGGATGATGTTCGGCCTGGACATCAAGTTGGCCCCGGTCATTCAGCACAGGAACGAGCGGGCCGGGGTGATCGGATTTCTCAAATTCGGTTGCCGTAATCATAT
>DATHUN010000678.1:0-2190 GCA_035462205.1 Anaerolineales bacterium | reverse complement strand
TGACGGAAGCAGGCAGGGCGGTGATGCCGACCGCGGCATTGTAGAGTCCATACGCGGTGCCGCGATTCGATTCGGGGACGAGATCCGCCACGAGGGCGCGCGCGGTCCCTTCGGTGGCGGCATAGTAAAAGCCATACAAGGCGAACAGAACCCAAACCTGCCAGCCGGTCTGCGAGAAGGCAAATCCCAGATAGACCACGCCGTAGGCGATCCAGCCACCGAGCATAAGCTTGCGCCGCCCAATCTCATCGGAGAGCGCGCCCAACGGACCGGCGAAGATCGTATACACGGCGTTGAACGTTAATGACATGCCCATCACCTGCAGGATGCTCAAACCGCGTTCCTGTCCGCGCAGCAGAATGAATGCATCGGACGAATTTCCCAGCGTGAAGAGAATGACGACAACCAGAAAGTACTTGAAGCGCGCGTCCACTTCTCGAAAGGTGAGGCGCTTCACCTCGGACCCTTGGCCCGCTCCCGCCACCTCGACCGCGCCCAACGCCAAAACGATTACCGCCAATATGCCAGGAATAATACTGGCAAGGACGATCAAGCGGAACGTCGGGACAGTGAGCAGCCGTGACTGGGCTTGACTCCGCCAGATGATAAAGGCAGCAATCGCCAGTCCCAGAAAGGCGCCGAGCGTGTCGCTGGCGCGGTGAAGTCCAAAGGCGAGCCCGCGCTGATCCTTGTCCACCGAATCGGCGACCAAGGCATCGCGTGGTGCTGTGCGAATTCCTTTCCCGATCCGGTCTGCCACACGGACGCCGAGCACCGATCCCCAGGCACTGGCAAAATATAAAAGCGGCTTGGTAAACGCGGATAGGGCATAGCCGATCACAGCAAATGGCTTACGTTTGCGCAGCCGGTCTGAGAGCGCCCCGAAAACAATTTTCAATAAGCTGGCGGTTGTCTCAGCGACACCCTCGATCAAGCCAATGACTGCCGTCCGCACGCCGAGTACGTTCGCAAGAAAGAACGGGATCAGGTTGAGCAGCATCTCGGACGAGATATCGTTGAGCAGCGATGTCGCCGACATGATCCAGACATTGCGCGGCAAACGGCTCAAACGTTTCGATTGCATGGAAACTCCTATTGAAGTTCTTCCAAAAGTTCCTGCGCTTTTTGCTTTCCTTCTTCGAGGGCTTTGCGACCGGCACGGGTCAAGCGGTAGTATTTGCGTACCTTTCCTTCCACTACGCGTGTTTCGCAGGTCAGCAGCTTTTCCTCTTGAAGCGTATGCAAAATAGGGTAGAGAGTACCCGGGCTCAGACGATAGCCATGCTCCGTCAGTTCCTCGATCAGCCAGAGACCGTACACCGGTTCGCGCCCGGCGTGATACAAGATGTGCAATTTCACAAAACCAAGAAAGAGATCGTGAGGAACTTTCATAGTATCGTTTTTCGTTATCGAAATTCGATAATATTATCCTAAAAAAGAAATCCCCTGTCAAGCTACCAATTCGAGGTCACTGCGAGAGATCCTTTGCTACGTTCACACCGCCTGATTTCCTTAGCAAATCATGGTTCGGCGCCGGGGAATGACATCAGAACTAATAAAAAGGCGGAGCAATGCTACGCCTTTTTATTTACTCTTCGCCGCCTTCATTGTCCGGTGCGCTGGGCTGGTCAATTTTCAGCACTTCTCCATGCACGTTGATCACAATCCGGAAGCCGACCATGCCCAGGTAGATGCGCATGTCCTCCGGAATTCCGGTTTGCAGCAATTGGTCGAATTGCTGGTCGATATTCTTGATCTGGTTTTCCAGCATTGCCTTTGTGAAGATGTCCTCCTGCCCGATCATTTTGGCAGTTTGCTCAGAAAGATATTCTTCACTACCCTTCATCATACCCGCAATCTGCGAGAGTACCACGCGGTCTACTTGCTCGGAGGGGATATGTCGGCGGAATCCGGCGTCGTTGACCACATAGAATGGCTCGCCGCCCACCGAGGCGGTCTCGGCGACGTTGCCGTATTCATCGATGACCAGGCCGGCAAAAAGAGGTTGGAGCGGCATATTAGTCTTTCTTTTGTTTGCCTTCCACAGCCGCGAGCAGAATTGCCGCAGCAATTCCAAGGCGACGGTCGAGGTGGTTCGTGGTGTCCATCCGAAAGTCGAGATCGAGCTCATAGCGGAAGGGATTGAAGCGCTGTTTAAGATCGGCAACACGCGTATCGCCAACAGTAATG
>DATHUN010000677.1:0-7462 GCA_035462205.1 Anaerolineales bacterium | reverse complement strand
TTCCGTTGCAGAAATCACTATTAACAGCTTAATTACTCTTTGGGCAATCGAGTTTTCAGCATTACTCGCAGCAGCTTATCTACCTGCTTATATGATTTTGAGATCTAGAGCATTGATGATAGCGGAACCAGCTGACAAACCCGCAGAATCGCGCGAGTGGTTAAAAGAGAGTGGATTAGATCTGAACTTTCTCCAGATGATATCAAGAATTTTAACGATTATCGCTCCCATGCTTGCAAGCCCGGTGATTAACATCTTGAGTCAATTTGTGCAGTAGATTAACTGTTTTTTTCCAAAATGCAAAAGAAGTTTCACACTGAATTCAATAACAAATACACCAATTTGTTACATCTCCCGAACTTTGTCTACGCCCAACACAGCGTGCAGCTGACGGAGGGTACGCGCCGCGTTTTTTGAGCTTTTTTCTGGCTTTGAGTTTTTCCCGTTTCGACGGCGAGCCTTGTCCCTCCCACCTGCCACTAACGCGAGCCGTTCGGCGGCTAATTGCTACATTAGAAGCTAAGAGTATCAGGTGAATCGTCGAAGTATTTCGCTTATTACTTCATTTCTCTACATCGCCATCATGGGCGTTGGCATGTATGTGATGCACCATGTTTTCGGATATTCATACGGTCAACCCGAGATGAGTTATGTAATCTCGTTTTTTGAAGTTGGATTGACGGCGTTGAGCCTATATACAGCAAAAGAATACTTTGGCTGGAAACTTGTGGGATTTGGAAAATTCAGGCTAAAGGGACTTTGGTGGTTTCTACCATACGTATTGTTAATCGGGGCAATGCTGTTCATTTTCGAAGTAGACTTTGTAAAGAATATGGATCATCTGAGTTCCAGGCAATGGAGGTTACTCGCTGCTGTCGCCTTCTGTACATTTCTTGTTGGTTTTTCTGAAGAGCTTGTCTTTCGAGGTGTTGTCCTCAAAGGATTTCTCGAGAAACATGGGGTTTTCTTCTCGATGTTTATGAGCGCGGTGCTTTTCTCTTTACTTCATTCGGTAAATGTATTTGGGGGCATGCCCTTTATTGTGATGCTTGTTCAGTTATTCTTGACGTTTATGATGGGATTGGCGTTTGCAGCACTTGCAATCAAACTCAACAACATTATTCCGCTTATCCTCTTTCATTTTCTTTGGGACATGATTCTCTTTAGCTGGCTGGTTCTTGGTTCGAGTGCCGCAGGTTTTGTTGGATTTCTTCTATTCCTGCATATTACAGTTGGTATTCCGATTTGGATTTCTCTCCGAAAATGGCGAAAAAACGCATATGCGCAGTAGCGGCAGAATACATCCAAAGTCCAATTGAAGTTTGTATGTGTGCGATTTTCAAGCATGATATCCTGCAACCATGCCGCCGAACACAGCGTGCAGTGGACAGGTGGGTACGCGCCGCGTTTTTTGGGCATTTTCGTGGCTTTGAGGTTTTCCCGTTTCAACGGCGAGTCTCATCCCACCCCAAGCGGGTAACGCAAGCCGTTAGCCGGAAAGGCATGTTCACGAAGTTGCTCTTAATCACAAAAAGTCAATGAAATATCCGTTATGCATCGTTACTGGTGCTCCTGGTTCTGGCAAATCTACAACACTCAGCGTTTTTATAGAACTTCAGAGCCACTATATCGCTTTTGATATCGACTGGCTGGCGGATGTTGCATCTGCCTTAGCAAATAAAGATATCTATGCTGACCCAGGCACTTGGAAACCTTACGCGTCCGTATGGTTTGAAGTTCTTCATGCGGTCCATAAGAATCATCGAATACCGGTGTTCTTTACCCCAAATGATCCGCATGATATAGAGCATTTTGGTCAACCTGCTTGGTGTAGCGAGCTACAATGGCTACTCCTGGATTGTGATGATCAGACACGGCGGGACCGGCTTATTCAGCGTCTGAATTGGACAGAGGCGATGATTGCCGAAGCTTGTGCAGATGCTCGTAGTTTGCGGCAGGCCATCCCCCTGCAAGTGGACACAGGTCTGCTATCACCAAAAGCAGTTGCGAGTAGAATCCTGGATTGGCTTGAGCAAGTACATGGAGAGGGCCACAAGAAATGAAGGAGTTCACCCTGATGTTCCGGCTAACAAAGCGTGCAGCCGATCCCCGGAAGAGCACCGGGGCCATGGTGGGGGGAGTCGCCGCGTTTTCAGGCAGTTTGCGCGGCTTGAGGTTGGTTCCGGCAAAATAGCGTTGTCTCGTCCTGCCCGCCAGCCCTCATCAGGGTGCTAGCGCGACGGGTAACGCAAGCCGTTGGGCGGAAGGGCTCATCAAAAAATAGCAGTTGAAGTAGTTACGGTGAATTAATGGGTTTCTAAAGTTGAATTTAGAGGGTATCCTATTCGGTAATCTGCAAACACAGAAGGAGAATATAAAATGAATCCCAACTCAGTTATTCCATCTGTACCATCTGCAACCCCCGAAGATATTCAAGCCATTACCGAAGTTGCACGCGATTACATCGAAGGCTGGTTTACTGCAGATGCTGAGCGTATGGGTCGTGCTTTACTCCCCGAACTTGTAAAACGGTCAATCTGGCACGATCTCCAAGAGGAGAGATGGAAAGTAGGGCCAACATTAACCGCTGAGGCAATGGTTCGATATACCCGAAATGGCGGTGGAAGTAAATTATCGGACGTTGAAAAATCATTTGAAATTGTTGTTCTTGACGTCTTTCGTCACATTGCAACCGTAAAAGTATCATCTTATCCTTTCATGGATTATCTACATCTGGCAAAATTGGGCGGGCAATGGCGAATTATGAACTGCCTGTTTGAGTTGCGCCAAGGGGAACAAACGGAACCATGATGCCAGCAAGAATGAGAGGCTGCATGAAAAAACGTAATGATTAATGGCAAGTCGAACCAAGCAATGCAATCAGGCTCGCTATCCATCCGCCCAACACAGCGTCCCGCACGATCACCGGGATTGGTATGCACCCGATCCCCGGAAGAGCACCGGGGCCATGGTAGTGGGAGTCTGCGCGTTTTCAAGCAGTTGGCGTGGCTGGAGGTTGATTCCGGCAAAATGGCGTTATCTCGTCCCGCCCGCCAGCCCTCATCAGGGTGCTAGCGCGACGGGTAACGCACACCGTCCGGCGTTTGTCGCTCGCATTGAGACAGCAATCAGGAATGCTTATATGGAACAAGCTAAAACACATAGCAGTTTAGATAAAGAATCTATGATCGAATGGGCTAACCAAGAATTAGGTCGTGAAATAAAATATGAAGAAATTAAGAACACTGATACGAGTATCGTCTTAGAAGGTATTTATGAAGGGGATTCGGTTTATTTGAAATCAGCTAATCAAGCAGCATTTTTCGAATCTCATTTAACCGCTTATCTTTCCAAAAACTTTCCTAACACTACAGTCGAGCTATTAGCAGTGAATCATAAATCAAACTGGATGGTTATGAAAAAACTGCCAGGCGTTTTATTGCGAACTACAAAATCAATGAAAGCCTATGAATTAATGATAAGAAATTACACGATTCTTCAACGACAGGTTATGCCAAATGTAAATGAAGTATTGTCATTGGGCGTTATTGACCGTCGCTTACCAATTTTGTGGAAAGAAATAGATGACAATCTAGAACTGCTTTGTGCAACAGGTCTTGATGAAGAAGACACATTAAAAATACTATCTATAAAATCTGAATTATTATCAATGTGTGAAGAAATGGTTGGTGTTTTCCCTGACACACTCGAGCATGGGGATTTACATTCTGGCAATGTATTTATTGAAGATAATTCTTTTCGATTTTTTGATTGGGGGGACGCTTCAATTACACATCCATTTCTAAGCATTCGGGTTTTTTGGAATTCCTTATTTGAATTACTAGAAGAAGATACGGACGAGAATTGGATGAGAAAAATTTCTGAATTTAGACCTGCCTATTTGGATATGTGGAAAGATTATGCACCAATTAGTATATTAAAAAGACAATTGTTATTGGCTGAACAAGTAGGCTGTGTGTATCGAGCTTTAAGCTGGCATTTATACATTACACCATATCGTACAAATAAAGAGGAATCATTTAATAAACCTGCCCAGTGGCTTAAATTACTGTTAGACCATAGAAGATTATCTAAGGATGTTTACTAATGGTGCTCGGTATAAAAACGCCGAACAAAGCGTGCACCTGACGTGTGGGAGTCTGCGCGACTTAGGAGCATTTTTCTGGCTTCGGGTTTTTCCTGCTCCCAAGCATTGTCCACACCCGCCCACACGCCGGGAACGCCAACCGTTGGGCGTTTCCTTCTGCCTCTCGAAGATATCTTTTCGGAAAGGAGTTGGCGCAATGACCAATCAGAAGATTCTTTTGTATGTATTTTCCATCGTTGCGATACTTATCGGAACTGTTTCTTGTACGCACTCAGCACCGCCTCTTCAACCTGGCGATTCTGAGCGGAAAGTAAAGGTCAATGACCAGGAACGAACTTATATTCTCCATCTTCCCCCGGGACTGGACAGCGTTGAGTCTGTGCCAGTGGTATTTGCCTTCCATGAGCATGGGGATACTGCATCCGCAATGCAACTATTGACGGGCTTCGATGATATCTCTGACAAAGCCGGGTTTCTGCTGGTCTATCCAGAAGGAACTGGTTTTGCCTGGAATGCGGGCAGATGTTGTGGAGCTGCTGTCACCAAGAACATGGATGAAGCAGCGTTCATTCGAAAAATCCTCAAAGACTTGCGAGCCGTTGCCAGGATAGATAGCAGACGAATTTACGCAGCTGGCTTCTCTAATGGCGGCGCTTTAGCGTATCGCTTTGCCTGCGAAATGTCTGACACATTTGCTGCCGTAGCTTCCGTTGCGGGAACTCTCCTTTTCAGTCCGTGCCAACCATCGCAACCAGTGGCCATAATGGATGTGCACGGGTTAAAGGATGATCTGGCACTTTATGAAGGGGGCGGCGACTTGAATATTCCGCCTGTGGAACAGCTTATCCATACGTGGGCACAACTGGATGACTGCACCGATTCTCCGCAAGTAGATAAAGAGAACATAATTACACATACTCGCTATGCTTCCTGCAACGCAGGTACAGCTGTTGAGCTTTATGCCATCGAAGGAGGTAAGCACGTCTGGCCGTCAAAGGAAGTATTGGACACATCCCAGATCATTTGGGATTTCTTCGCCGCTCATCCAAAACCATAGATCTGCAGGTGGCACAATCTGTACTATTTCGTTAAGTTGATTGTAAAAACTTGTCATCTGGGCAGCGGTATATTTTCAGGCGGTGAGTCTCGCACAACCCAAACCGCCTAACACAGCGTCCCGCACGATCACCGGGATTGGTATGCACCCGATCCCCGGCAAAATACGCATGCGTCCGTTGCATGCCAGTGCAGCGAAACACAATCTAGGCTCGTTGCGGGTATTGGAAAATGTGGATTCAAGTTGATTGGTTGTGCATATCTTTTTCCGATCAGCGAAAATACTATGACTTGGAAGACCTATGGAATGATGCGAAAGTCTTATTAAGAGTGCAGTAGAACTGACGATTACATATCACAGATCCTGGATGGCAGCCGCTAACAAAGTAGAATTGGAACATAGTAACTTTGTACCAAAGCTGGCGTCATGTTACAAAGATTTAGAAAGACCGAATCGTTTAGTTCTTATTGATAAGCTTGGGTAAGGTAAAACAATGATCCAGAGAAAACTTTTAGTAATAGCAGGATTTCTGTTTATTGCTTTAGCTTGCAGCCCTTTATATGTTTCCACCCTCGACGAGGTAATCATCGTAATCACAGCGACTGCAACCCCAGGTCATGTAATCCCAAGCGCTTCCCCACACTTAAGCCCAACCGCTTCCTCACACTCGCCTTCAGGCCTCATTCCTATAACTTCCGGTCCCTATTTTACGTTGAATAGGGAGGCGAATTGCTATACTGGACCTGGGGTTGGGTACAATTTCGTGCTGATCCTGCATGCTGGCGAAAGTGTTGCTGTGGTTGACAGGAACCCAGAGAACACCTGGTGGCGCATTTCCCCAGACCCAGATACTGTGGTGTACTGTTGGGTGGCAGATCAATGGGGAACATTTACCGGAGAGGCTGCTTCGGTCCCGATCATTTCTTCTCAATATGCTAGCCAAGCAGTAACCCCTATATCACCAACTCAAACGAAAAAGAACCAAGTAGAGGAACCAACATCAGTGCCACTGAGCACTCACCTTCCCCAGCCAACGAACCCCCCTCCAACGGCTACCAGACCACCTGCAACGAATCCTCCTCCCATCACCCCTCCGGCTACTCAACCACCTCCAACAATTGGTCCGCCCACTCAACCACCTCCAACGCATCCTCCGCCTACTCAACCACCTGCAACAATTGATCCTCCTCACAAAGCTTGTAAGGACGGAATAGATAATGACAATGATGGTTTCACAGATCGAGACGACCCTCAATGCGATAATAATGGTGATGACGACGAAAGCCAATAGAAAGAACAACTATCACAGTTCGATGGCGCAGGGACCTACCCTGCGCCACTTTTGTTACTCACACTAACGAGCTGCGGCAGGAAGATAAGTTTGATGATGTTCCCTTTGCCTTCAAATGACCCTTGAACCCTATTATCTTGTTCCAATGTCTGGTCCTCCCGGCGGATGCGGTCGCGGCAATCACTGCACACAGCACAGATCATTGACATCCAATCTTCTTTTTCCAGCGTAGATCTTTGCCCGGCGTGGGTCTTCGTGGAGCACCCCAGCGAGACCTGTGGTCAAGTCTCGCTGGCGCAGTCACCCACCGGCAGATCGACCGTCTTATCTATGAACTGTACGACCTCACGGATGATCTAGTAGGGTCTTTAGTCACTTCCCATTGATTAAAAGGATAAAATATCGGTTGCACCCTTGCCAAATGCCGCCTAACACAGCGTGCACCCCGGCAAACCCCGCCGGGGCGAAAAGAGCCGGACGGCTGGGACTGTGCGCGTTTTTTGGGCTTTGTTCTGAGCTTTGGCAGTTTTCCGTTTCCCAGCCTTTCCCTCCCCAGCCGCCGGTAACGCCAACCGTTGGGCAGCGGAATAGGGATATAACCTTGCATTAGAAGTGTATCTACTGAGCAGGAGGTGAACTATGCGTTACATTGACATGCAAACCTGGTCTCGACGCAATCATTTTAAAGTATTTAGCAGCTTTAATCACCCGCATTTCAGCATGTGTGTAAACGTCGATGTGAAGGCATTTTATCCATTTGTGAAGCGGAATGGATATTCGCTCACTGTCGCCATGGTGTACCTCATCTCTCGGGCTTCGAATGCAATTCCAGAATTCAGGCATCGCATTCGAGGGGATCAGGTTGTAGAGCACGAGATCGTGAACCCTGGTTTTTCCATATTGGTGGACAAAGATCTTTTCAGCTTTTGTGACGTTGCGTATGCTGAGGAGTTTTCCGAGTTTGCAAGGAGGGCTGAAAAGAAAATTGCGGATGTGAAAGCACATC
>DATHUN010000676.1:0-3355 GCA_035462205.1 Anaerolineales bacterium | reverse complement strand
CATCGGCCTCACCCGGACCGGTTGCATTGATTACGATCGGGTTTCCATCTGCATCCAGCCGTTTGATCAATTGCGTGGCGAAATTTTCATCTTCCACCTGAAGCACGCGTCCTCGTTGTGCGACAATCGAAACGCTGCCCTTTTCCACCTGATAATAAGCGACGTTCGAACAATGCAAATGGTCACGAATGGCTGTGACAATCAAATCCAACAGTTTGCCACGATCGGTCTCGGAGAAAAGCGTCTCGGTCACATTGAACAATGGACGAAGCGCCTGCATACGGGCGGTATCTCGTTTGCGTTGATTATCTGTCAACACCTGTCTGACAGATGACAGTAATTCATCGCTTTTTTCGAACGGCTTCAGAATCAATCCATCCACCCCTTGACGCAAAGCGCGGATGGCAGTCTCGACCGTGCCGAAGCCGGTCATTACGAGAACGGCAATATCTGGCTGGACCATCTGGGCCCGGGAGATGACGTCAAAACCATCTACTTCCGGCATGCGAATGTCGACCACCAACAGGTCAAAGCGCTGGGTTTGCAGATTCTCAATCGCAACGCGCGGATCGGTTAGTGATGTTACATCATATCCCGCTCTACTCAGAATGCGCTTGCACAGAGCAGCAATCCCGGGTTCATCGTCTACAACAAGTACAGAGATCGTTTCCATATTTATAACGGTAGCCAGACCGTGAATTTGGATCCTTTACCGGGTTGGCTTTCCACGTCGATCTGCCCTCCATGATCGGTGACAATTCCGTAGGTAACAGAGAGCCCAAGCCCGGTGCCACCTCGGTTTCCCTTGGTAGTATAGAACGGCTCAAAGATGCGGGCCTGCTCTGCCGGCGAAATTCCAATGCCCGTGTCCATTACGGAGACCACGGCCCAATCGCGATTACTGCGCGCAACACTCTCCGTCATGATCCTCATTTCGCCACCGTTTGGCATGGCTTGCAATGCATTGTGTACAAGATTGAGGAGAACCTGTTTCATCTGGTTGACATCCACCACCACCCAGGGAAGATTGACTTCGAGGTCGAGTTTCAGATCTACGCCACTCGTATGAATCAGATGCCGGCTCAACGCGACGACATCGTCAACGACTTCATTGAGCGAGGCGCGTGCCCGTGTGCTCTCGCTTTGACGGGCGAAATCGAGCAAGCGCCGCACAACACTCCGTGCCCGAAGCGCCTCTTGCAATACCATTTCCAGGTCTTTGTAGGTTTCGGTCTCTTTGGGAATTTCGGTCAGGGCAAGTTCTGTAAAACCAGTCACAGACGTCAGCGGGTTGTTTAGCTCATGCGCAATTCCGGCCGCCATTTCACCGACCGCGGCAAGCTTGGCGGCTTGGATGAGGCGGTTCTCGGCTGTCCGCTGCGCCTCCATCCGGGCACGCAACTCTACCTGCGTGGAACGCAACTGTGTAATCATGATTTGCAAACGCTGGTATTGGTCGGCGCTGGTGATGACGCTTGCCAAAATACCGGCAAGCGACTCAAGCGCCATGAAGTCATTGTGAGTAAACGCATTGCGGGAACTACTCTCTACATCGATAATACCAAGGATTTTGACTCCCTCCCGAATCACCACACACATTTCTGAACCAGCCTGCCAGCCTTTGATTGATCGATAGCGCTTATCTTGTAAAACATCGTTGACCACGATGCTCTCGCCTGTCTGGAAGACGTGACCGGTACTCCCGCCGCTCAAGGGATACTCAAAAGACTTCATCGCTCGCCGGACAACATTCTGACTTGTTCCACCAAAACCTCCGATGGTCAGGTTTCCTTTTTCGTCGGCGATGAAGACCGCAGCAAGCTCGTAAGCAAAATAGCGTGCCAATAATTCTGCGGTAATTTCCGCCACGGCGCGTGGATCGGTGAGTCCGATGACTTGCTGAACCACCTCATGGATGAGACCGAGGTTGCGGGCGCGGCCCTCGGCTTCTTCACGCAAACGCGTGTAATCGGCAATGCTTGCCAGGTGACTGGCAATCACGGTCATCAAGCTTTCATCATAAAAATTGAATGCCTCGTTCCTTAAGCTCTCTATGCAAAGTATGCCGATGATCTGCCCGCGAAAACGAAGCGGAACGTATAAACCCGACAATGCCTTTTCGTACAACGGTAATTTAACAGTCGTTTGGTCACCCAAGCGGACTTTTTGCCCCGCTTTTACCAAAGGAGTAATACGATTTTCATCAGCGCTTTGAATGGTAGAGGCCATAGTTCCATCGACGCTGCGGTATTCGTTCAACAAGCGACCATCAGAGGAAAGCAGGTAGAGCACGATCAACTCCGTACCGAATGAGCGCGAGAGCAGCGCGAACATGCGGCGGGCAATCTGGTCCAGGTTGCGTCCGGTGGAAACAGTCAGGGCAAAATCGTTCAACATCGCCATGCGCCGTAAATGACCCGCCATCTCCGCAAAGGTAATGATCGTTTCAATCGATGGCGCTACCTGCGTGGCAAGCTCCATGAGACGATTCCATTCATCGCCCTTGAATTCACTGGACCGCCACAGGACAAGTGCGCCAATCAGGCGCTGACCGATGACCAGCGGAACACACGTCCAGAGGCGTGTGCTGGCTTTCAATCCTTTATGAGGAATCTCTGACCACGACGCACTATCGCGGCTGACAGAAAGCGGTGCCAGGTTGCGGTTAACGCGGTGCAGCAAACTATTGCCATCGATCGAAAGGACCAAATCCGCGCACGCTGGCGCGTTCCATTGCGCCCCAACTTCGAGCGATTCCCCGCGCCGGATTGCCAGCCACGCTCCTTGTACCGGAACGAGCCTTACAAATGACCGCAGCGCCCGGTCTAGGGCACGCGGCAGGTCATAAGGATTTTCTGAATCTAGATCGGGAACGAGCAAGGAAACAGCGACGGAAGATAACGGGGAGATCTCAGACCCGGACTCGTCTTTCTGTAACGCCGAAACAACAAGGCGCCACATACGCTGTGACTCGCTCGTTAGTTGATCCGCGCCAGCTACAATCACCCGCGAAACCCCAGCCAAAGGGAATGCAAACAATCTCCCCGCTTCCAATTTACTCGATTCCGGGAGGGAGACCGAGCGACTTTGTCCTCCGCTCAAGGCACCGCACAACCAGGAATCGACTTCCGCTTTGCTGAGGAACTTTACGAGCTCCGGTTGGAGTTTTTTTCCCAGGTGATAGTTGGTTAAGACCCGCCATTTGCCCGCCTCACGTTCGACGAGCGCGGACCATACCACGTTCGTGAGCTGGCTGGCTTCCTTCAGTTGGCTATCCATTGTATTCTGAACAGGCATACGGGATTAATTATACAGCAGAGAGAAAATGCATAGTGGCACATGCATCACATTTTTT
>DATHUN010000675.1:0-3022 GCA_035462205.1 Anaerolineales bacterium | reverse complement strand
GTGAAGATCTCCCTTTACCGTACCAAGCGCAACGATGCCCGCCGCCTGCACATTGGTTTGTTTCATGTGGGGCTGCAGCTTCGCCAGCCCGGCTTTCATGGCGCGTGCAGAAATCATCATCTCCGGTACATAGCATTCGCCTTCTTCAAAGAGTCGGCCTACCTCTGCCATCGCCGAGAGCATACCGTCGTCCAGGATCGTGCGAGCGGGCAGCCCGGCTTGCAGGGCAGCTTCTACCCCGGCCGTTACCGCATCCTGTTGGCCCTCCACGATGCCCTGATAAATTTGCTTTAAGATGTCATCCATGTGTTTTCCTTTTCATTGGCCAACCACACTAAAAAAGTGCTGGAAATAACGTTCCACATCGACCGCCATCGCCACCTGGTGGGGCGCTTCGGCATTGCCTGGCTGCCAGATTGTCTTTCCTGGCTGCTCGGCATGGTCTAAGATCACTTTACCCTGTTGGTACGAACATAGATCGGGTTCCAGGATGGTCGCGGCAGCGAGTGGATCATGGAATGTGATCGATTTGTAGAACTTCTCAAACCAGATCTCAGCCATATCCAGGACACGGCGCAAGAGCGGAGCTGTAAAGCGCTCCCTGGCCTCGTCAGCCTCGATCATCACCTGCTGGGTGACGTTCAATCCGAGCGACCGATGCAATTTGACCGGCGCTTTGTAGACAATTTCAGAAGCTGCCAGATCGCCTGCGACATTGAATTCGATCCGGCCCGCTTCCGGTCCGCTCTCCTCAAAATTTCCACCCATGATGACGAGAGCTGCCAGCAACTCAGCGACATCAGGATAGGTTGAGAATAACGTACCGATGTTGGTGAGCGGACCAATGGTCAGCAGCGTCACCTCATAGGGATGCGAGCGGATTGTGTTCGCCAGGAAATCCACCGCCTGATTCAACGGGAAATTTGTCTCGTGGGGCCAATTCGGCAAGACGGCAGCCTGCTGGGCAATTGGCTGGCGCTGTTCTCCCTCCATCGGATGCTCGGCGCCCGGATAGATCGGAATACTCTTGCCAGCCGCCTGGCACAAGACACTTGCCAGGGAGGCGCGCTTCATCGCCTCGCCGGTGACGGTCGTAATCCCCAGCAACTCACAATCCGGGTGGGAGAGAAGGTATGCTAACGCAACGGCATCGTCCACATCGGTGCCGATATCTGTGTCGAGAAGGACTTTAGCCATGGCCCTAATCGGAGACCTTCGGGGCGCGCTGGATCTGGGGATCCATGAAAATATCCGACTCGTCGCGACTCTTCGTGGAGAACTCCGAGACCACGGCGCCCTCGTCGCCAGCCTGGAACCAATGCGGTGTATTGGGTGAGAGCGTATATTGCTCTCCCGGCCGCAGCACGATCTCGTGCCAGACGTTGTAAGTCTGTTCGCGTCCCTTCGGCGGGCGCGCCTTCGGATCAGGCGTCGCCGCGCCGGGCACATACAGGTAGACCTCTCCCCACCGGCAGCGGAAGGTCTCTTCCTTGCCCGGTTCCCCTTCGACAGGGGGATGGTAATGTTGTGGACAGGTCTGGCGCGGAAAGAGGACAAGCTCTTTGGCGCAGACGCGGTCTGTGTTGACGTAGACCACCAACTCCAAGCCGGTGCTCTGCAACTCGTTCAGACCGAAATCTGCCACTTCGATGTTGCTGGCTTCTTCCGGTGTGATGACAATCCCGGCGCGATTGAGGTATTCCCTCGCTTGCTGCTGCGCCGATTCAAATTGTTCTCGACTGATCATGTGTACCTCCTCAACTGTTTTCGTTGGCCGAGCAGACCCGTGCATTTCGGGTCGGATCGAGACCGATACTAATTTATAAAGAAGAATTTCTTAAAACCTGTGGCCTTGATACATCGCTCACTGTCGTTCGGGAAATTCAACCAGCGAATGTTTTAAGCAACTAAGAGCCTCTTTTAGATTATTCTCTTATCAAAATCACGCTGTATAGCGGGACGTTCTTGAGCTCCAAATGGTACAAGCCATCGGAAATTGTTTCCAGCTTTGCCTCCGGTACATCGTTCGGCGCAAATGCTTCTGCACGATTGAAACCACCCGGAAGGCTAAGCTCAAGATCCAATCGATCTAGACGGGGAACCTGGTCCTTCTCGAATTCATAATCATAACGGATGAGATGAATGGCCAAGCCGGCGTCCAGGCGCTGAATATGGATGGCAAGATCTGCCGTCGGTTCGACTCGCACTTGTGGTTCACCGGGAAGCCAGGAAAGCTCAAAGCCGATGCTGTTGGTCACTCGACGTGTGCCCCGATGTTTGAGAATTGCCTCTTGTTCATCCACAGGCAGATTACTTCCTAATTCACCGAGCACCAACAAATACCCGCCGGTTTGCAAGTAGTCGCGCAACAGCTGCGCCTGGGCTTTAGTCAGGTAACGGCAATCGGGCAGGATGATGGTGCGGTACTGGCGCAGCGAGGTGGCCTGTAACGTATCGGCGCGCAGGTCACCATCGGGGAAGAAGAGAACGTCATAGGGCTGTACTGTATCGCTCAAGGATTCACAGACTTGCCAGAAAAGCCCGACCTCACTCGGCTCCTGATTGTAACGATTGTCGGCGAAGATACCCCGACCGCTTTCCCGTTGGAACTCGGTTTCCACACTATAAACAACCGCCGTTTCGGAGGCTGTGTTGTGGCTATACAGATTTTCGTGGTCGGCCAGGAATTTTTGAATTTCCACACACAATTCATGCGGCGGGTTGAACGAATCCTGGATGACGCTTCCCATCCATGCGCCGTACGGGACGCTCATATTTGCGCCCAATGCTGCTGCTTCATACAGCGACATGCGGAACAAGTCATACCCCTTGCCCACTTTGAGCAGCTGAATCAAAGCGGGTACCACGCCGCCATACGGATTTTCGGCGACGATGACCGGTTTGCCCGCCGCAAACCCGGCGACGTAACGGTACCAGGCCGGCTGGCGGTAGCGCGTGTTGCGCATCTCGGTGATGATCAGGTCGACCTTTGGCTCCATGGCGTAATACCAATGCGCTACCA
>DATHUN010000674.1:0-4252 GCA_035462205.1 Anaerolineales bacterium | reverse complement strand
AGTAGGTAAATAGAGACAGAATGGAGCAGGGCGGACCACGGGCGCGTGAGATGAGACAACTGCCCTGCTGGCTTCGTGCCAGCGAGATGGCGCGCGGACGACAAGAAGCCGGCCGCTTGCGTCAGGCACCGTCGAGGTCGTCGGGTGTAGGTTTTTTACTTAGGGGGATAAGAAAATAGGCCCGTTGGGCACAGGTCTAGCAGGGAGGACGAGCCAAAAGCTTGTTCATGGAAAATATTATAGCGGAATCTACACGAGTTTGACAGGTGATTTTTCTCGGTTATAATTCAGTCACTGAATTTTGAATTATGGAATCGTCAAACGAAGAACTGCGCGAACTCACGCTTCTCGAAAATATAGAAAATGATCCGGACGTGAACCAGTCTACGCTTGCCACACAATTGGGTGTGGCAGTGGGAACGGTCAACTGGCATTTAAAGCGTCTGATCGCAAAAGGCTATGTCAAGGTCAAGCGCGCCGAGCGTAAGAAGCTACGCTATATCATTACCCCGGAGGGTATTGCCCTGCGTGCCCGTCTGGCTGTGGATTATGTGGAGCATTCTCTTACGCTGTACCGCAAAACACGCCAACGCGTCACCGAACATCTCAAGACCCTGGAAGCTGCCGGCTATAAAAGCGTCCGGATCGTTGGTAAGGTGGATGTGGCGGATATCTGCCGTCTGACCTGCCTTGAGCATGGGATCGCGGTCGTGAACGATAAGCAAGCTCCTGCACTGCAAGTGGAGGGGTTCAAGGTCCAGTTACGGATGGAGGATACGAATGAGTGACCGCCATGTGCTGATCACGGGCGGAGCGGGATATATCGGTTCGCTCCTGACCTCGGAACTGCTGCGCGCTAATTATCGTGTGACCGTCCTGGACTCACTTCTCTTCGGCGGCGAGTCTCTCGTTCCGTTTTTTCATCATCCCAACTTTCACTTTGTCAAAGCAGATGTGACCGAGCCGCGCGCCGTAAAGGACGCGCGCAAGGACGGCTGGCGACATCCAGATGCCATCGTCCATCTCGCCGCAATCGTGGGTTTTCCGGCCTGTCAGGCAGTCGGCAGGCAGGTAGCGTGGCGCTACAATGTAGATGCCACCAAGCTGGTCTTCGGACAGGCCGTCGATTTGGGTGTGGAGCGCTTCGTGTTTGCCTCCACCTATAGCAATTACGGTCTCTCTCCTGACGGCCAACCTGTCACAGAAGAGTCTTCGCTAAACCCACAGTCACTCTATGCAGAGACAAAGATCGCTGCCGAGGAATTTCTACTGAGCCAGCGAGAGAGCTCGTGCGCGCCGCTGCTGTTCCGCTTCGCGACCTTGTATGGTATCTCGCCGCGCACACGCTTTGACTTGATCGTCAATCAATTCGTTCTGGAAGCTTTCAGCAAGCGCGAGCTCATTATTTACCAGCGTGGCTACTCACGCTCGTTCGTGCACATTCGCGATACGGTACGGGGCGTCATTATGGGACTCGAAGCCGAACGGTCCAAGGTTTGCGGCGAGATCTTTAATCTTGGCACAGACCAGGGAAATTATTCGAAAGACGATATCGTCCGCCTGATCCTCAAGCGCATGCCCGAGACCATCGTTGAATATAAAGATTTGACGTTTGGCGGCGACATGCGCGACATCACCGTATCCTTTGCGAAGATTAAACAAGTCTTGGGTTTTGAAACGACTCTGGATGTAGACGATGGTATTCGCGAACTGTTGTTTGCCCTGAAATCTGGCATCATTCGAAATCCCAATGACGAAAAATACAGAAACGCACAATTTATTGTGCAATGACATCTAGCGAGGAGCACCATGGCGGAAAATTTTTGGCAAAATAAAAAAGTGATCGTGACAGGCGGTGCGGGCTTCCTTGGTTCGTTCGTCATTGAAAAATTGAAACAACGGGGAGCTACCGATATTTTCGTTCCGCGTATCCAAACCTATAACCTTGTGGATCCGAATGATATCCGTCGCTTGTATGTCGATGCGCTGAAAGGTATCGATCCTAAAAATGTGGTCGTAATTCACTTAGCCGCCAATGTCGGCGGCATCGGCGCGAACCGCGAGCATCCTGCCGATTTCTTTTATGACAACTTAATTATGGGCGTGGAGCTCATGCATCAGGCATATAAAAATAGCGTCGGTAAATTTGTCGCCATTGGGACGGTGTGTGCCTATCCCAAGTACACGCCGGTGCCGTTCAAGGAAGATGACCTGTGGATTGGTTATCCTGAAGAGACCAACGCTCCCTATGGTCTTGCCAAGAAAATGATGCTTGTGCAGGCGCAAGCATATCGCCAGCAGTACGGCTTCAATGCGATCTTCTTACTGCCGGTGAATCTCTATGGTCCGCGCGATAATTTTAATTTGCAGTCATCGCATGTGATCCCGGCCCTGGTTCGCAAGGCGATCGAGGCGCAGGCGCGCGGGGAGAGGCAGTTGCCCGTCTGGGGCGATGGTTCTCCGACGCGCGAATTCCTGTACGTGGAAGATGCCGCCGATGGAATTATTGCTGCCACGGAAAAATACAACGGCGAACTGCCTGTCAACCTCGGTTCCGGCTATGAAATCTCGATCAAGGACTTGACCGAGATGATCGTCAAAATGACCGGCTTCGAAGGGGAGCTCGTCTGGCAGACGGACAAGCCCAACGGTCAGCCGCGCCGCGGTCTGGATGTTTCCCGCGCTAAAGAATTATTCGGCTGGAGCGCACAGGTTCCATTTGAAGAAGGCATGCGACGGACGATTGAATGGTTCAAGGAAAACCAAGAGAAGAGTAGATGATGTCATTGCTTCGTCGCACACCTGCCCCGGATGCAGGTGCCGGGAAGAAACGCTCCTCGCAATCACAGATTAATAAAATGACTGAACTAACCAAGCACGAACCAACGACAATTTATATCAAGCCATCCAGCGGATTTACCGCGCTAAATTTGCGCGACCTGTGGCTATACCGCGAGCTGGTTTTTTTCATGGTCTGGCGCGATATCAAGGTCCGTTACAAACAGACATTATTGGGCGCGACGTGGGCAATTCTGCAGCCAGTGCTGACCATGCTGGCGATGTTTTTCCTATTTGGCAAAGTGGCGAAGCTACCGACGGATAATGTCCCTTATCCGATCTTTGCGTATACAGCCCTGTTGCCGTGGGGATTATTTGTCGCCGCGTTGAATCAGGGCAGCCGCTCGCTTACGTCCAACCACAATATGATCACCAAGGTCTATTTTCCAAAGTTGATTCTGCCATTGGCTTCGGTGATGGCCGGCTTGGTGGACTTTGCGATTGCATCTGTAATTTTGGTGGCGTTGTTCATCTATTACAAGACCACGCCCGCCTGGAATCTTTTATGGACACTGCCGCTTTTTCTGTTGCTTGCGATCATTACGGCACTGGGGGTGGCGCTCTGGCTGTCGGCAATTAACGTCAAGTATCGGGATGTGAACTATGTGCTTCCCTTCTTGACGCAATTCTGGTTCTTTGCCACACCTGTTGGCTATTCGGCAAAAGCCATTTCTGAGAAGTGGCAGCTGGTTTATTCTCTGAATCCGATGGCTGGCGTGGTGAACGGATTCCGCTGGGCACTGCTGGGAATTGGCAACGGTCCCGACGCGGGGCTTTGGGTATCCACTGCCATTTCCATACTTATTCTAATTACCGGTTTGTTCTACTTCCGCAACATGGAAAAGACCTTTGCAGACACGATTTGATTATCATGTCATTGCGAGGAGGGCCGAAGACCCGTCGAAGCAACCTCCGTTTAAACGGGTGTTGCTCTCCGGTAGGACCTCCTCGATAAACGGGAGATTGCTTCTGGCTAACGTTCTCGCAACCCTGCCAAAAGTAGGCCGGGCAATGACATCTAAACTATTATGACCACTGCCATCCGTGTAAAAAACCTCAGCAAACAGTATAAGATCGGCGCGGCACAGACCAAGTTCCGTTATGGGATGCTGCGCGATGTGGTTGTCGATTCGCTTACGGCACCGATTCGTTTTGCCAGATCTCTTACTGGAAATTCCAACAACGGCTCTTCTGGAAAAAACAATAATTTCATTTGGGCATTGAAGGATATTTCATTTGATCTGGAAGAGGGTCGAGTCCTTGGGATTGTGGGGCGCAACGGAGCAGGGAAGAGCACACTGCTCAAAATCCTCTCACGCGTGACAGAACCAACCGAAGGAACGGTCAGCGTGCGCGGACGGGTGGGATCGCTGCTGGAAGTAGGAGCAGGCTTCCACCCTGAGCTGACAGGCCG
>DATHUN010000673.1:0-1812 GCA_035462205.1 Anaerolineales bacterium | reverse complement strand
CTAAAGTGAAGCCCGGGGCAAGTTTGACGAACAAGAGCACACGCTGGTCCTCCTGATAGTTCTGACCAACTGCCAAGCTGTCCGCAATTTCGGGCAGCTTCTCCATTTGAGCGTAGATCTCGGCCGTACCAATCCGCACACCCGAAGGCTTCAGCACTGCATCCGAGCGGCCATAAAATGTGACTCCTCCCGTATCCCTATGGATCAAAATATAGTCGCCATGGCGCCACACGCCGGGATAGACATCAAAATAGGCATGCTGATATTTTGAGCCGTCTGGGTCATTCCAAAAATAAAGTGGCATGGAGGGAGAGGGCGCCTCACAGACCAGTTCACCTTGCTCATTGTAAATCGGATTCCCTTTTTCATCATATGCCTTGATCTTCATTCCTAGCGCTGCGCTCTGTAATTCTCCCGCGTACACCGGCAGGGTGGGGCTGCCCGCCGCAAAACATCCGTTGATGTCCGTGCCACCCGAAATCGAGTTGAAATGTAGATCCGATTTGATCTCGCTGTAGACATATTCGAAACCATCTGCCGAAAGGGGTGAGCCTGTTTGTGAGATTTCCCGCAGCGAGGAAAGGTCAAAATCACGCCGCGGGGAAACATCTTCCTTTTTCAAAAAATGGATATAACTCGCGCTACAGCCAAAAATAGTAACCTGTTCGTCCTGGATCAATTTCCACATCGCCTTCGCGTCGGGATAATTGGGATTGCCGTCATACAAAACGATCGTCGCCCCAACGGCAAGAGAACTGACCAGCCAGTTCCACATCATCCAGCTACAGGAGGTGATATAGAAGATCCGGTCGCTGCGCTTGAGGTCCGTATGCAGGAGCAGCTCCTTGAGATGATTGGTCAATACTCCCAATCCCTGGACCATGCATTTAGGCTTGCCTGTCGTTCCAGACGAAAACATGATGTAGAGAGGATGATCAAAGGGAAGCTGCTCAAATTGAATTCCAAGATTGCTTTCTGTCGAGAGAAAATCAGCATAATGAACCGAGTTGGGGACTTCAGAAAGAACCGGTTGCTCGCGTGTGTACGAAACGACGATCACCTTTTTCAAAGATGGAATCCCTCGGGCGACCTCACCTGCATGCCCCAGCGTGTCGAACGCCTTACCTTTGTAAAAGTATCCGTCAGCAGTAATCATTGCTTTCGGCTCAATCTGTCCCAGGCGCTCAATCGCCGCGGCCGGACCGATGTCGGTGGCGCACGATGACCAGGTCGCGCCGAGGCTGGTCGCTGCCAGCATGGCGACCACGGTCTCGATTAGATTCGGCATGTAGCCTACCACGCGATCCCCTACCCCAACGCCTGTTTCTCGCAGCGATTGGGCAAGCCGTGCCACCTCATCATACAGCTGTGCATAAGTCATCTGTTTCGAGGCCTGTGTCTCACCCCGAAAAATAAACGCAGGCTGGTCATCTCTAAAACGCAAGAGGTTTTCGGCAAAATTCAGGCGCGCGCCCGGAAACCATTTTGCACCCGGAAATCTCGTCAGGTCTTCGACCACTTGATCGTATCGTCTCGAGGCTTTGATTTCGACGAAATCCCACACCGCTGCCCAAAAGTCTGAAATGTTTTCGATCGACCACTGATAAAGTTCTGGATAGGATTTCAAATTCAATTGATGCCGCGCATTGACCTCATTCATAAAGTGCGTAATAGTGGCTTGCTGTTTGCGTTCCTCAGAGGGAATCCATAAGGGAGTTCTCAATGCTTACTCCTTTCGGTTTACTCTCAGTGTCTGGAAGAATAAAAATGGTATGCTATCTCTCCTCGTAATTAATAATTCAAATTATAAGT
>DATHUN010000672.1:0-2257 GCA_035462205.1 Anaerolineales bacterium | reverse complement strand
GAACAGACTCGATGGCGGTTTTGCTGGCAGCGCGTTACCAAGAATGGTTTGGTTATCAACGCGGCCTTCTTCCGAAAGTCTCCAACTTCTCCCTGGGTTCAGGTAATCTATGACGCCCGCGTGATTGAGTTGTTTGTGCCTTATCACACCGGCTCGCCGCGCTTTCTTGACATGAGCAGCTTTAACTTTTCGCTCTTCCAGTTGACGTCTAAGCATTGTCCGGCATCGGCTGGTGGCACCTTGCTTGATAACAACTATGTTTGCAAACAAGTGCATGATCGAGGACTGGCTTGGACAAATTACGGTAATGTCCGTCGGGGGGAGGAAGTTCTCTTGTGGGGCGGAATCGGTGCGGGCAATTACAACTACATCATCGAGTGGACGTTTCGCGATGATGGCGTGATACTCGGCCAAGTAGGGGCGACCGCAACTAACTATCCCCCTCAACCCCTCGAAACGCATATGCACGGAATCTTCTGGCGATTGGATATCGACCTTAACGGCTTCCCCGGTGATTCGGTTGAGAGAGTCTCGCACACCGAAACTGGATTAACCGCCAGTGATCCTGCGATCCTGATCAGAAGTGAAAGCAGGTTCCAATGGAATCCTCTTGCCTTCACGACTCTACGGATCCACGATGCAACGCTGAAGAATGCTCAGGGACATGCTTCCGGTTATGACCTGATGCCCCTGCGCACCGGCACTCCACTTCACCAGGAGGATTTCACCAAGAGTGCCTTCGCCATAACCAAATATAAATACACCGAGATGCACGTCCCATCGCTGCCAAGCTACATTGTCCCAGCCGAACCCGTGTCAAACTCCGATACGGTGGTCTGGTATTACAGTGCGGCGCATCACATGCCCCGCGATGAAGATGGTCGGTATGTCAGTAATAACTTTCAACCTACTGTGGCTCAGGTTATGTGGACAGGTTTCATGCTAAAACCGCACGATCTCTTCGACAGCACACCACTGTATCACTGAGAGAGAACTAACCGTAAGACGATCTCGTCAAACTTATACGGATCAAAGAAGGCGGTACCGGATTGTACTCGTCCAAGCTTTGCCTCTTTGTAATTACCTGCCCGGGGCCAAGCCGATAAATCACCTTGCCGTGAGATGGCGCAGGCATATTTGGGCTGGATCAACCACTTCTATAAGGACGTATACGCTCGAATGGGCGGTACGCCTGACCCGCTGAAAGATCCGCAACAGCACCGTTGATGGCTGTTACTACAACTATCCCGATAGTGTGCTTGGCACTCACGAGGACGGCAGAATCGATCAGGCACTGTGGTTATACTTTCTGGATAATTTCCGCAACAACGAACGTAATCTGGTTGATATCAAACGCATTGGGACTCGGAAAATTATTTTCACCTTCCGCAATCCATTCCCTTGGAATAGCTGAGGAAGCAATGGGCAGGCTGCGGATACGGAATCTTTTGTTTTACCTAAGCTGACGCACAAAAATCATATCGTCTCCGCAAGAATGGGCCCTGGCTGGACCCTCTGCTGATGGTTTTGGGAGAAACCGAGAACAAAATAAATTTTCCCTTCACGTTATGAAACTCATTTCTTAGCCACTTACAAGCGAGCGTGGGAATTTGTCGGCTCGGCAGTCGCGGTCGCGCCGGTAAACCACTGAGACGCAAACAGGAGTTTGTGAGGGTAGATGTGTGTCTGCCACTCAATTGGCCCAGATGAATGAGGAGAAAATCATGAAACCCGCTATTTTTCTAGCATTCAAGATGATGTTCGGTGCTCTGCTGTTGGTGGTTTGCCTATCAGGCTTAACCATGGCGCAGAGTGTTCTGAGCGACGATGCTAATACCAGTACACTGCCGAAAGATCTCGATACAAACTTCGGTACGAGCCCGAGTCTGGCTATATCTGCAACTAATACGATTTATCTGAAATTCAAACTATCTCCTGTGCTGCCTCCGGATACACAGGCTTCACATGTCGCGAAGGCGACGCTGAAACTTTACGTCGGAAACGTTTCTGCTCCGGGTACGATTGACGTAGTGGAGCTCGCTGACAACTGGAGCGAGAAGACGATCACAGCGCGAAATGCGCCAGCGCTCAGTGATCTGGTCGCCACTGGAGTCAACATCGATGCGAACAAGAAGGGTCAATATCTGTTAATTGATGTGACGAGTGCGGTGCGCGATTGGCTCAACGGCTCCACGAACAATGGTCTTGCTCTGGTGGCGGGCACCGGCACCGTCGTCACGTTTGACAGCAAGGAAAA
>DATHUN010000671.1:0-2050 GCA_035462205.1 Anaerolineales bacterium | reverse complement strand
GTCACGGGTGCAGGCGCTGGAGGTAATACGCCAAATTCTCCTGGTACCGAAGCACCGCAGCAAGGTAACGTTATTTTGAATGATGATTTTTCGTCTTCCCAGTGGGGCACCGGCACGGACAAGGATAGCTCTGTAGAATATGTTAATCAGGCGTTGCAGATGATCGTCTACACCAAGAATTATTTTGTGTGGAGCACGCCCAATGACACTGACTATGAAAACGTCCATTTGGAAGTAACAGCCACCAACAATCAAACGGATCCAACCACTGCATTCGGTCTTATGTGCCACCAACAGGTGACAAGTGATGCATTTTATTATTTTGCCATCACGCCCGCCGGGCAATATTCCATTGCGAAGGCCTCTATCGCCCAAGACGATGTCATCCTTACGAATAATGGCAAATGGGCAAATTCCGACGCTGTGAAATCGAACGCGGCTTCCTACCGCATTGGCGCTGACTGCGGCGCTGGCACATTGACCCTGTATGTAGATGGTCAGCAGATCGCCTCCGTTTCCGATGCGTCTTATAGCAAGGGCGGCGTGGCGCTGTTCACGTGGAGTGGGGAAGAGGCGACAAATACTGATATCACCTTCGATGATTTTGTGCTGCGTGAACTAAAATAATGAAATTTAGCTGTAAACAAATCCTGTGTCACCAAACATGACACAGGATTTTATCAATACAAGGAGAATGCAATGAAAAATAGGTTGAATATTTTTGTGGCAATTACCAGCCTCGCCCTGGCAGTGTTGGCATGCCAGACGGTGACCGGCGGCCCCAGTGCTCCCGCATCGTCAACAGACGTTGCGCCGGAGAATACAATTGCCCCAGCCGACACAGAAATCCCTTTGCCGAAGCCAACGGATGAAACGGCTTCTACATCCGATGTGCTGTACGAGGACGATTTCACTTCTGGTGGCAGAACCAGCTGGGGCACCGGCACGGATACCGAGAGCTCTGTGGAGTATTTGAACGATGGCTTGAATATGCAGTTATTCAAAGAGAATTATATTGTTTGGAGCTCGCCAAATGATCAAGAGTACGAGAATGTTCATATGGAAGTGACTGTACTCAACAATGGTACCGACTCCTCCACAGCCTTTGGATTTATGTGCGATCAACAATACCCGATCACAGATTCGCGTTATTATTTGGCGATCACGCCCGGCGGCGAGTATGCAATTGGCAAGGCTTCGTTAGCATTGGATGACGTCATTCTCTCGAACAATGGAGAGTGGGGCAAGTCGGACTTGATTGCTAAGGATGCCGCATCCTATCGTCTCAGTGCAGATTGTGGAAATGGCAAACTGGCGTTATATGTAGATGGCCAGCAGCTCGCTTCGGCTACGGATTCCACATATACCAAGGGTAGTGTTACCCTGTTTATCTGGAGCGGAAAGGATATTGGTTCTGTGAATGTAAGCTTCGATGATTTTCGAATGACAAAACTGCCATAAGAATTTGATATCGGACTCCCGCGCTCATGTGAGCGCGGGATTTTCATTTGAATAACTGAAATTTTGTGCTATTATTCAAGAAACATGGATCGCCGCAGACTGCTTCTCTACCTGCTTCTAAACGTTTTCATTTCTGCTTGCGTGACGGGAGCGATCCTGTTCTGGTACGACCGCAATTACCGATCCGCCGCTCTTTCGCCTATCCAACCTGCTCCACTTACAAGTAACGAATCTGCCGCTCAGCCAACTCTTAATCCGCAAGCGGATATTCCCGTGGAGATTGTCAGCATCGTCGGCGCAGGGACGCTGAGCGCAGAATGGGTGATAGTCCGTTACAACGGCGATGACCAGATCAATTTAGCGAACTGGGAACTAAAGGATGAAGACCGCCATGTCTTTGTCTTCCCGCAGCTGGTTCTACACAAGGAAGGCGCAGTTCAGGTTCATACATCGAACGGCACGAACACTGTGATCGATCTCTATTGGAATGTCAGCGACCCGGTCTGGCAGTCCGGTGAAAAGGCGCAATTGGTGGATCCCAATGGAAACGTGCGCTCCACCTATGCAGTACCATAAGAATTCCGTGGTT
>DATHUN010000670.1:0-3070 GCA_035462205.1 Anaerolineales bacterium | reverse complement strand
TCGAAGAAAGCCGGCAAGTCCTATTTTAGCATTGTAGCTTCACCTGTTGAGTACAGACCGGAAAATCTGTTTCAGAGATGCTTATTTCGCCGCCGAATGATCTTCCTTATCACGACGTTGGAAATGATCACAGCCCCAAATAACCAGCCTGATGGGCAGAGTTCAGCTACGGGACGGGCTGGGGCAGGTGTTGGAAACGGAGTACTGGTTGCGCCTGGAAGAGGGGTGTCAACCGGAATAACCGTGCCGGTACTTGTCACTCCGATCGTGGGGATTACAGGCTCTCTACCGCTGATAGAAACGAACTTTAGTTTTACACGCGCCTGAGAGGAAGTGCTATCGTCTCCTATAAAGAGGAGATTCGGTGTTTCGTATGGATCCGGGAAACCGCTGAAGCTGCTGTAATCACGCACGGGGCCATTCAGAAGCGGAGCGGAGTTTGCAAGCAACGTATATGTATCTCCGCCGATCGCCAGTTGATACTCCGTCATGTTCGTGGCGACAAATGCAGATCCTTCGCCGTGCCGGAACAACCCGCCCGTTTGAGCATCACTTTGCACCCAGATCTGATCCTCCCAGAACGAAATTTCAATCCCCTGCGCATTTTGATCAAGAACGATCAGACTAAAACCGGCACGGTTTTTGTTTGCATGTGTTTCCGTTTCTACCTGCATGGTGAAATTTACTTGAATCCCCGTTGCGCTGTCTAGAATTGGGAAGCCGGGTGTCGTTGTGGGATTAGATACCCATCCGGCAAATGTATCTGTACCGGCGATGGTCGTATCCAAAACTGTTGCACTATCCGCATAGGTTAATGATGCAGAGCCCGGCGGAAAATCGGTGAAAGCCATCACCGAAGAGTCGGGAAGCTGGCCGGAAGAGGCGTCATAGAGAACCAAAGTTTTTCCATCCGCGAATGAGGCTGCGGGTGCATATTTAAGAGGATGAGCATAGAAAGCACTTGTAAAAATGAACAGCAGGCTCGCAAAGAGAGTCTTTTTCTGTATGGACACCTAGATAAGCATCTCCAGTAAACCTGTTGGATAGAGAATCAATTTGCCGTCACCAAACTCATCGATGTTCTTCCATATCGCATTGAAGGTCTCATTGATTTCTACTTCATTTCCAATGATCTTAGCCTGCTCGTACAGTTTGGCTTGTTTGAATAGCCCATCGTAGATCAAAACGATTTCGTGACCCAGGTCTCCGTTGAAGGAAAAAATGTTTTCCACGGCGCCCAGAAATTTCAAGCTTTCTTTCTCCACTTCGGCATTGATCTCTTCCATTAACTCACGGCAAACCGTATCGACGCTTGTTTCGCCAAATTCGATGGCGCCTCCCAGGGGGCGATAGAAATATTCTTCCTTGACCGAGTCATACCCTTCGGCGACCAGGATACGGTTATTGTTGCGAAACACACAAATGGCAAGTGGACGGATTCGTTTCTTCTTTCCCATATTCCCTCAAATACAGGGGCGACCCATCGGGTCGCCCTTTTTATAGTGAAATCAATTCCGGTTGTTCTTGCGAACGCACTTCTGCGAGGTTCGCCTGCATGGACCAAGGTCCGGTCCATGTGACGGTGACAGGTTTGAGCCTGCCTTTCAAATCTTCATCGGATTCGACGAAGACAAGCTTGTTAGTGGGAGTTCGCCCGCGCCAGCGGTTCTTGACCTTTTCTTCGAACAGCACATCGACGGTTTGACCGAGATATTTTTTATTGATCTCGGTCACGATTTGCTCCTGCAGCTCTTCCAACAGACGGAAGCGGCGCATCTTCTCTTCGTCGGAAACGTTGTCTTCCATGCGGCGGGTGGCAACGGTCCCCTCGCGCGACGAGTAACGCGCCAGATGAGCGACATCCAGTTTGAGGTCCGCAAGGACGCGATAAGTTTCCATGAATTGTTCGTCGGTTTCGCCGGGGAAGCCAACGATGATGTCTGTAGCAATCGAACAATCAGGGATACGATTACGAATCTTTTCGACGAGATCACGGTATTCCTGTTGAGTGTAACCACGCTTCATGTTCGTGAGGACTTCATCGTGGCCCGCTTGAATCGGAACTTCGATGTGCGGCATCACTTTCGGAAGCTCGGCAACCGCGTCCATCAAATCTTTCCCGAAATAATTCGGATGTGACGTCAGGAAGCGAATCCGTTCGATGCCTTCCACTTGATGCACGACGCGCAATAAGCCGGCGAGATTCGGTCCATCCGGGACATCCTTGCCGTAACGGTCAACGATCTGACCGAGCAGGGTCACTTCCTTGACGCCTTGCGCGGCGAGTGAGCGGATCTCGGCAACAATATCTCCCACCGGACGACTGCGCTCGACACCGCGCCGGAACGGGATAATGCAGAAGGTACAGGCATGCGAGCAGCCATACACCACCGGCACGTGCGCGCTGACAAGTTGTCCGCGCTCGTGCTGCGGCAGAATGAGTTCATCGTCCATCATCAGGAAGCGCCGGGTCGTTTCGGAATCTTCCATCGAGCGGATTTCGCCCTGGCTCAAGAACGAGACCAGCGGTCCCGGGTCAGAGGGAGGCGAGAAGACGTCCACATAGGGGAGTTTTTCGCGCAATTTCTCTGCGCCGCGCACGCCGACCAGGCATCCCATCAGGTTGATGACCAGGTTGGGATTCTGCCGCTTTAACGGGAGCAGGCTGGATAGACGCCCGAGCGCCTTATCCTCCGCTGATTGACGCACGACGCAGGTATTTAAAACGATAACGTCCGCTTCTTCGGCTTTATCGGTAAACGTATATCCCAGATGCTCCAACGACGAGCCGACCCGCTGCGAATCGGCGACGTTCATCTGGCATCCTTCGGTCCAGATATGATATTTCATAGGCTGCGAATTATACCACGTTTATCCTATCCGTCATTGCGAGCCTTCGGGAAGCAATCCCATGTTCCAGGAGATTGCGTCGCTTCGCTCGCAACCCCGCAGAAAATAAGCGGGGCACTGACAGGATGTTATGGTAAAATGACGTCCGCCCTGAATAGAATCAGAGCTGTCTGGAGGGATGGCCGAGCGGCCTAAGGCGCATGTCTTGAAAACATGTTTG
>DATHUN010000669.1:0-2103 GCA_035462205.1 Anaerolineales bacterium | reverse complement strand
CTGATAACAAACCTACCCAAGCAGCTTGCCCCGATCTGGGTGGATGAGGATATGGCGCGGCGTGTCCTCATCAATTTGATGGAGAACGCCAGTAAATTCAGCCCGGCAGGTGGAACAATAGAGATTGGGGCGCGTCCGGCCAATGAATGGATTCACATGTGGATTCAGGATAATGGACCCGGTATTCCGGCTGCCGAGCTGGATCGCATATTTGATAAGTTCACCCGCTTACGCGGCACCAGCAAGCCGGGTGGACTCGGCATCGGACTTGCATTTTGCCGCCTCGCCGTGCAGGGACATGGCGGTCGCATTTGGGTGGAGAGTGAGCAGGGTCAAGGTTCCACGTTCCATTTCACCTTTCCGGTCGCAACCGTTGAGCAACTCGCCGGTACCACCGACTAGCTATGCCTTACAGGAGCAAATAGTTTTCCATGGATGCAATTGCAAAGAATGTTTATATCGAAGACCGCTATCTGGGCGTGACCCTGGGCGTGATTACCCAGCCGCGCGGTCTGATCCAGATCGACGCCCCGCCCTCACCGGAAGATGGGCGCACCTGGCGCGCCTCACTGATGGGCATGGGCAACGGACCGGAACGAATCCTAGTCAATCTGGATGCGCATCCCGACCGGACTTTGGGAGTGCGCGCCATGGATTGCACCGTGATTGCCCACGAGAAAACGGCTCAAGCCTTCCGCAACCGGCCGACGACCTTCAAGGCGCAGGGTGATGAGACTGGCGCCAACTGGGAAGCCATCCCCGGCTTGGGAAGCGTGCGCTGGGCGCCACCCGAAATCTCATTTGTCGAGAAAATCAATATCCATTGGAGTGATACGCCAATCATCCTGGAAAACCGTCCGGGTCCTGGCACGGGTTCCATCTGGGTGACTATGCCCGAGGAGAAAGTCGTCTTCGTTGGCGACGCTGTGATGAAAGGCCAGCCTCCATTTTTGGCGCATGCCGACCTGCCGGAATGGATCGAGACTCTAAAAGTTCTGCTGGAACCCGAGTACAAGGGGTACATTATTGTCAGTGGACGCGGAGGCGTAGTGACACTGCAGAACGTCCGCAGCCAGATCGATATTCTTAAGCGCATTTACGACAAGATCGATAAGCTCGCCAAGAAAAAACCTGCCAATCCAGCCACCGACAAGCTTGCCGACCAAATTCTAAAAGATTTCCGGGCACCCGTCGCCCGGCAGCGTCAATATCTGCATCGGCTGCGCCATGGATTGCAGCATTATTACACCCGCCATTACCAACCCGCCTCTCGTCATACTCTTGAGGAATCGTGACAGTACAGCCCATTTTTGAAGTTACTCGTGGGGAGATCGTTGAATCTGTCCACTATGGTTCGATTGCCGTTGTGGATTCGAACGGAAAACTGATTGCATCCTATGGCGACCCACAAACGGTCGCTTTTTTACGCTCCAGCGCCAAACCATTCCAGGTGCTACCGTTTGTAGAACGCGGTGGCGTCGAATATTTCAATTTTACGCCGCGTGAGCTCTCGCTTTCGTGCGCCTCCCACGAAGGTAGTGACATGCATGTGCAAGCCGTGTCCCAGCTACAAAAAAAGATTGGGATTGAAGAAAACAAACTGCAATGCGGCACGCACTTGCCTGGCGACGTGGATGAGCTTAAGTCGTTGATTATCCACGATCAACAGCCGCGCACGAATCATAACAATTGTTCCGGTAAACATACCGCGATGCTTGCTCATGCGAAGATGCGTGAATTACCGCTTGAGAATTACCTCGATATCACCCATCCAATCCAACAAGATATCCTTAACACCTTCGCGGACCTGTGTGGGCTGCCCGTTGACCAAGTGCAGCTTGGCACCGACGGCTGTTCCGCGCCCAATTTTGCTGTTCCTCTGTATAACGCCGCGCTCGGTTTCGCGCGCATCTGCGATCCGCGCACATTGTCAGAGACACGCGCTTCTGCCTGTCGGAAAATTACCTCAGCGATGACCTCGTATCCTGAGATGGTCAGTGGCTATGGCGAATTCGATGAGCAATTAATGGGCGTGGGGGCAGGAAGAATCGTGTGCAAGCGCGGCGCAGAGGGTTACCAGATCATTGGCTTATTGCCTGGGGT
>DATHUN010000668.1:0-1737 GCA_035462205.1 Anaerolineales bacterium | reverse complement strand
CAAACGGTGGAGCAATTAAATTCGACGAATCTGACGGATGCCGAAAAATGGGATGTCGTCGCTTCCATTTGGTTGGCGAATACAAGCTCAGAGTCGCTGGCGAATGGAAAAAAACTCTTCGCCCAGAACTGCGCCGCCTGTCATGGGGAAAGTGGTGGCGGAGATGGCGTGTTCGCCGACGATATTGCCCGGGCAGGGAAATCCTCCATGCAAACCATGGCTGGCGCAAATAACATGACCATGCAGACCCCTGCCGATTTCACGGATGCCAGGCAAATGCTGGGCGCCAGTCCCGCGCTGCTGCAGGGCAAGATCTTGCGCGGCGGCATGGGAACGGGCATGCCCATGTGGGGCTCAATTTTTACCGAAGAACAAATCTGGGACCTGGTCGCCTATCTCTACTCGTTCCAGTTTGAATATCGAAAGTAAGGAGGCTGGATGGCTACAAATAAAAAGAATAACAATAAAAGATACAGAAAGCAAAAGCAAAGAACGAACTTCCCCTGGTTGTTCGTGGCACTGGGCGGTGGGTTGTTACTGCTCGCGGCAGTCCTGTTTGCAAACCGGGCTGGCGATGACGGTGGCATAGCGGCACTTTCCGTAGACCAAACCAAAATCGATTACGGTTATGTGAAGTTCGGCGAAAACCGTCAGTTCACCCTCACCGTCACCAATGAAGGGGAGGGCACCCTGAAGTTCAAGGAAAAACCGTACATTGAAGTACTGGAGGGGTGCTGACCTCCCGACTTGACCATCGGTTCGATGGTACTCAAGCCTGGTGAGAGCACAACAATTGAATCCGGTGTCTTCATGATGCATCCTGGCATGGATGGTCCCCACGACTATGCCGTACATCTCAAGACCAACGACTCCGCCAACCCTGATTTTGTCGTCCATGTGATCTCGGATTGGGGACCCTAGAAATGTGTTCCCCAAAACAGCGGCGAACTAGTTCGCCGCTGTTTTGTCGTTAAATGGCGCTCTCCCAACTCTCAAGCTCCATTCAATTCAAACTTCACCCGTGCGAATCCGATCGGCAATTTATAGAAATACAGGCGTTATCAGTTATAAATCGCTTATACGAGCAAAGGTCGATCGCAAGGTTGGGTATAGCTCCCGATAAAGTGAATATACTTTCCGGTAGGCGTCAACGCTTTGCTCGGTCGGAACGGTTCTCCCGGTGATCTTTACTACCGCCTCGCACGCCGACTCGACGTCTGACCAGTGACCGGCACCTACGCCTGCGAGCAATGCTGCGCCATACGCCGCGCCTTCCGTCGTGTTGACAGTCACCAGCTCCGACTCGAAGACATCTGCCAGAATCTGGCGCCAGAGCAGCGACCGTGCCCCGCCCCCTGAGACACGGACCTGTTCGATCTTCGCCAGCCCGGCCGATTTCATCAGCTCGAAGGAATCTTTCAACCCGAATGCTACGCCCTCCAATACCGAGCGCGTACAATGTGGCATTCCATGCCGGACGGTTAATCCAACAACTGCAGCGCGCGCCAATGGATCGGGATGCGGTGTACGCTCGCCGGTAAGATACGGCAGGAAGAGTAATCCATCCGCTCCAGCCGGGATGTTCGCCGCCGGGGCGAGCAGATCCTCGTAGCTGGTGCCTGCCGCAAAGGTATCGCGGTACCAGCGCAGGCTGCCTGCTGCCGACAGCATCACACCCATGAGATGCCACCGGCCGGGTACCGAATGACAAAAAGCATGCAGACGCCCTTCCGGTTC
>DATHUN010000667.1:0-14561 GCA_035462205.1 Anaerolineales bacterium | reverse complement strand
AGCACCTGTTCCAATCTTTGCATATCCATATTGACTTGGGGAAGATTCTGTGCGTACTTCACGCGTAGCCTCAAGCTCGCCCGTTCTGCTTGCATTGCCATCCGCTTGGAGGCCGAAATCAGCAAATCGGAAGGCGCGATGGGCTTGAGGTCCAGTATGAGCCGGCCCGATTCAATACGTGAGAGCTCCAGTAATGCCGTCACCATTTGCGTCAGGGCATCCACTTCGATCTGGACCTGGTCGATGAATCGTCGCGCCGCGGGCGGATCCTCCAGCGCGCCATCCTGAAGAGTTTCGGTCAGTGCCTTCAGCGAGGCGAGCGGCGTGCGAAGCTCGTGCGAAAGGTTGCTGACGAAATCGCGCCGCACCGTTTCCAGGCGACGAATGCGGGTGAGGTCCTGGGCGAGCAAAAGACTCCCACTGGAATGTTGATCGGGAATGACAACCAGTTGTAAATATTGATGGCGAGTCGGCAGTTCAACCGATTCACTTTGCATCTGACGCGTTTGCTGACAACGCCGCCATGCCTCGACGAGCTGGTGATGGCGCACCACCTCCGCAATACTTCGGTTTGTCGGATCCGAGGTTTGGAAGAGTCGCCCCGCAGCCGGATTCGCAAATTGGACAATTCCGTGGGAGTCGGCAATGAGCACACCGTCGGTCATCTGCTCGAGTACGGTTGCCAGACGGGCACGTTCGGATTCGGTATCCGCAAGTTTCTGGTTTGCGTTTGTGATCATGGACGTGATGGCACTCGAAATTGCTTCCAGCTCTCTGATTTCGGTCGTGGCATCTGTGGTCCGCAAACGGTCTGTGAACTCTACAATATCTCTGCGTAATTTATAGTATCGCCCGGCGTACCAGGCAGCAAGGAGGAGGAACAGGATCGAAACGACAATCGCATAATTCATAAGCGTAGTCTGTAATTACCAATTCCTTGATCGTCAGCCTTCAAACCGATAGCCCCCGCCTCTGACCGTGACAATCCGATTTGGGTTGCTGGAATCTTGTTCGATCTTTTGTCGCAGCCAGCGCACGTGGACATCCACCGTGCGGCTGTCACCGATAAAATCCCAGCCCCACACGCGATCCAAAATAAATTCGCGAGAAAGCATTTGACCTTTATGCTCAGCGAAGAAAAGGAGCAATTCATATTCCTGCGGCTTGAGAGGCAGCGGCGTGTTATCCAGCATCACCTCACGGCGGGTCTTATTAAGCACCAGATTTCTAAAAGTCAGTTTTTCCTGTTTGCCTTGCGCTTCTACGGATTTGGCAAGTTCTTCGCGCAATAGACGAGATCGGCGCAATTGTGCCTTGACACGTGCCAGCAGCTCGCGCATAGAAAATGGCTTGGTCAGGTAATCATCCGCGCCGACCTCCAAGCCGACGACGCGGTCAATTTCGTCGTCGCGGGCAGTGAGCATGAGAATGGGCATCGTCATTTCCCTGCGCAGAATCCGGCAAACTTCAAAGCCATCGATTTCCGGCAGCATCAGGTCGAGGACAATCAGATCGGGGTTCAGTGTTCGCGCCGCGTCGATTCCGGCGCGCCCATCGCCCACAGCTTCTACCTTAAAGCCATCTTTTTTCAGATTATAGCAAAGGGTGTCGCGTAAAGCAGGTTCGTCTTCGACGACGAGAATAGTTTCTGGCATACGAATGACTATATCACAAGACATTTTTGGTCAAAGTTAAGATCTTGTTAATGGGTGGTACTTCAACAAGATTAAGTTGGAAGGTAATTCAGGCAACATATCGAATAAATTACCATCCATTTTTAAGTTGTCCGAGCACTAGCCTGTAATGGGATTCTCACGAATCGCCTGTAAAATTGTGTAGATTGTAAACATCTGTTTAATATGACCAAAGAATTCCACTACACCTGGCAATGGGACCTAGGGTCCTCTCCCGAAGCGATCTGGCAATTTGCAGCCGATACGAATCGCTTTAACCGCGATACGGGTCAGCCGGAAGTGGAAATGTTGAGCAATGTCAAAGGGGTAAAACACATGCGCATGCGTTTACCGATCGCGGTGGAATGGGAGGAGGAACCATTCGATTGGACGTACCCGTATTCCTTTGGTGTTTCCCGGCAGTATAGTAAAGGTCCTGTGGACTCGATGAGAACCCAGGCAAACTTTGAGCGGCTTCCAAATAACGGCACGCGTGTCACCTATGATTCGTGGTTTGCGGTCAGCAATCCTTTCGTGCAGATACTGATCCCCTTTGCGATCGGCGTCATTGCGAAGAACCGCTTCGAAAGGGCATTTCGCGTCTATGACCGAATCGCAGCAGAACCAAACATGTTGATTGAGCTTCCAAGCACGAGCGGACTCACCACGGCGGGACGCGCCCGTTTTCGGTCCCTGGGTGAAACGGTCATCCAGCAAGGGACAGACGCGTCGCTGATGAGGCGTTTGGAGGATTTTCTCGATCACGCGGACGAGTTATCCGTCCAGCGGATTCGACCGTACGCGCTTGCCGACCGCTGGCGGGTGGATCGACGCGCCGTCCTGGAAATGTTTCTGCGTGCAACCCGCGCAGGAATTCTAGACATGTCGTGGGATTTGCTTTGCCCTTCCTGCCGCGGCACCACGGAGGGGCATACGAATCTTGGTGAAGTGCGCAGTCGTTCTCATTGCGATACTTGTCAGATTGATTTTAGCGTCAACTTCGATCACAATATTGAAGTGGTTTTCAAACCCAACCCTTCCGTGCGCGCAGTGGATTTTGATGCGGCATTTTGCATGGGCAGCCCGCAATTGCAGCCGCATGTAGTCCTGTCGCAGTCACTGGCTGCGCTTCGTTCGTTGCCAGTCCCCGTCGAATTGGAACGCGGACGATACACTCTACGCGCTTCCGATGTGCCCGGTTCCATCGCTTTATTTGCGGATGTAGATGGGCGCGATCAGGCGGACTTCCGTGTTACGTCATTTGGATGGCCGCCCGAGCAACAACGCGTTTCGCTCCACCCAACTCTCAACCTGATCAATGCTATCGATGCGGCGACCACGTTCCAGTTGGAGCGCACTGCCTGGAGCGATCAGTCCGCTACTGCTGCCGATGTGACCGCGCTACAGGTCTTCCGCGATCTCTTTGCCAGCGAAGTCATTCGACCGGGCGAGGAGATTTCCATCGGCTCGGTCACACTGATGTTCACCGATCTGCGTGACTCGACGCGCATGTATCGCGTCATCGGCGACGCCTCGGCCTTTGGACGTGTGCGCGAACATTTCCAGATTCTGGAAAAAGAGATTGCTTCGGCAGGTGGCGCGATTGTCAAGACCATGGGGGATGCGGTCATGGCAACGTTCCGCCATCCGGTGGACGCCTTGAAAGCGGTTTGGAACGCCCAATCCAAGATCGCAGAGTACGGCGAGCCGATGCTCTGGCTCAAGGCAGGACTCCATAAGGGTCCGTGCATCGTGGTCAACTTGAACGATCGCCTGGATTATTTTGGATCGACGGTCAATATTGCGGCCCGCTTACCGAATTTTTCACAGGGTGGCGAGCTTATCTTTTCTGAAGAGTTTTATCAAGACCCTGAGATACAACAATTTCTCGCCGAAAATGCTGCGACGAATGTCTTGGAGTGCTTCCAGGGCGATGTAAAGGGTTTTGATGAGCCGTTTACGATGTGGAAGGTGAGGGTGTAAAGATTATGGTTGGGGTTTGTCCCACAATTTTCCAAATTGCAGTGAAGTGAAGGCAAAGATCACTGTTGCGAATGGCGCGATTGCCAACAGGATCCAAAATTGATTTGAACTCAATATATGTTCATTCAAGGCACGGTGGAATAAATAAAAAGAAAAGGGGAGAGTCAATAACACGGCCGTAATTACACCCGGGCTGTACATGCGAAATCCGATCGTGGAAGCAATATGGGGAATGAAGGCATTGAATAACAATATTGCTTGCAGGCCTAATATCAATAGATACCCCGTGGAGGGGTGTAAATAATTGATTTCCAGATAAGTGATGAGAAATCCTATAATGCTCAGAATTGTCACGGCGACGGTGAATTGGCGGGTAGTGACGTTGGGGTGGATTTTCAATGGCAATCGCTTTGACCAGCGCTCCATTGACGGTGCCTCTTCCAAGTTATGCAGCGCAAAGAAAATGGGAACCAGCCAAAGCAATCTTTCAAAGGAAAGAGAATCGAGCAATGGCAATACTAGATTTATATTCAAAGGCTATAGTCTCTTGTTTATTTCCGTGATGGAACATGTGACTTCACGCTGCTACTGATTCGATCAATTCGCAGAATTTCTTAAGATCGATGTTGCCACCCGAGACGATTGCCACAATGGGTCCCGGCCCTGCTTTACCTGTCAACGCGGCGGCCAGAGGCAGGGCTCCCGCGCCTTCGGAGATGACGCGTGCTTTTTCTGCCATGAGCCGCATTGCCTGCTTCGTCTCCTCCAGGTTGACCACGATGAATCCATCCACAACCGGTTTCATGCGCTTCCACATACGCGGGAAAACACTTTGCCCACCGGCGCCATCGACAAACGTAGGTTTCCAGTCCTGGAACACTTGCGGAGATCCCCGGGAGAAGGAGAGTGCTGCAGGCGCGGCTGTCTCCGGTTCCACACCATAAACCTTAATATCGGGCTTGAGTGCCTTGACTGCGCTGCCGACACCTGTGATGAGTCCGCCACCACCGATGGCGCCAATGACGGCGGCAGTATCTGGCGCGTCTTCCAGAATCTCCAAACCCATCGTGCCATGGCCCGTGATGAAATTTTGATCGTCGAATGGATGTACAAACGTTCCCTCTGCTCCGGGATAGGCTCGCTGTTCAAGAGCATTCCATGCAACATCATACGGTACAAGGATGAGCTTCGCGCCGAGCGCTCTCATCCGGTCAAGCTTTGAAGTAGGCGCGGTCTCAATCGCGACGACCGAACACGGCACGCCCGCTTGTCTTGCAGCATACGCAACCCCTTGGCCGGCATTCCCGGCGCTGATCGTCCATACGCCGCGCTTGCGTTGCTCCTCCGATAGCAGTGCCACAGCATTAGCAGCTCCTCGAAGCTTATAGGCATTGATCGGCTGCAGGTTCTCCAGCTTGAGTCGAATATCCGGATAGTTTGATCCAAGATTCAAGTGGATCAACGGTGTGCGCAGGATGGTTCCTTTAATTCGCTCACGTGCTTCCCGTATCTCATCCAATTCAATCGGGCGGACAGGTTCAAGGGTGGCCGTCATTGTTACTTCTCCTTACAAATTACGAGTAGTTCTGTAAGTTAATATCATCGTTCAAACGTCGTGAACGTTGTCTCACTACTTCAAACATCAATATAGACCCTGCTACACCTGCATTCAATGACTCCACATTTCCAGGCATAGGAATGGAAATCCTTTGGGTTGCCAGTTTCCGTGCTTCCTCGCTGGCTCCTTCTGCTTCCCCGCCAATAACCAATGCCAGAGGCGGACGGAGATCCGTTTGCCAGCAGGATTGCCCATCCATATCGGCGAGATAGATTTGCAGGTCCTTTATTTGCACGTTGATCTCGTCCCAGTTCATCGAACGAATGGGGAGCCGAAAATGTGCACCCATTCCTGCGCGCACGACTTTCGGCGCAAAGGCGTCTGTCGTTTCGGGAGGAAACAGAACCGCTTGAACACCTGTCGCTGCGGCAGAGCGGAGTAAAGTGCCTAGATTTCCAGGGTCGCGGATCTGGTCAGGGATAAGAATAAAGTTTGGAGAATCAATGATTGGTAATTGAGTCGGCTCAAGAATGGCAAAGATTCCTTGCGGTGTTTCTGTATCGCTCAAGGATTTCATCAAGCTTTCTGAAATTTCTTCCACATCTACACCACGAGATTGTAAGCGTTCTACAACCGACCTGCCACGCTCATTTAACGAGCTATCGTAAAGTGCAAATCGAAAGCTCCAGTCTCTCGCCTGCGCTTCTTCCACCAGTCGCACCCCTTCTACAACGAATGCATTCGCTTCCCGGCGTTCTCTGGCGCGTCCTAGCAGGACGCGGACTAACTTGATTTTTGAGTTTTGCGAAGACGTGATCATAGGTTATCCGCCCACTTATCACGCCAGGCTTTGAGGAACACATTTACCGTGTCCTGGTCAAATAAAACCAGCTTTACGAATAAAAGTCCTGATCGATGGCTGTCGAAATAATCTTCTATGGAAGACAGGATGATTCTTGCCGCACGCTCTTTTGGAAAACCGTAAATACCTGTCGAGATGGCAGGCATCGCAATGGATGCACAATTCAACTCGTCTGCCACGCGCAGGGAACCGGTCACAGCCTCGGCTAATTTTCGATCCTCATCGCCGTCACCCCAGATGGGACCGACAGCATGGATCACATATTTCGCAGGTAGCCGCCCGCCCGAGGTCCAGGCAGGATGCGAGTGTGTGACTAGTCCGTGCTGGCGAATCCATTCATCGGATTCCCTTTGGATGGCAGGTCCACCCTGTTTCGCGATCGTCCGTGCCACTCCGCCGCCATGTTGTAAATGCTCGTTGGCGGCATTGACAATTGCATCTACATCTTCGATCGTGATGTCGCCTTGAACGATTTGGATGGTTTGATTTGACGGAAGTTGTCTTTCCACAAGAACGGAGTTCATATGAACTTATGGTATGTCAGGCTTTGCGGAAACTGTAGAATAGGGCAAGGGAATATTATGCTTATTGAGAGTTGACTCATAGTGTGCGACCAACTTTTGTATGCTCTCCATTAGTTCGCGGGATGTATCGATCAATTCTGCATCGTTGGTGCTTTGTGATTTCTCATAGGCTGTTTTCCCAAGCTTCAACAGGGACGCTAATGTCTCTCCCTGAAGGATCAGGCCAGGAAAATTTTGACTGGGCATCCTGACAATGCCACGATCGATCGACTGGGAATAGACTTCCAATTCCATGTATTGCATATTGCCAACTTTCCGGGATTCAGGATGAGGTAGATTCTGATAACAGCAAACAGTATTTTACCCCCGTTAAAAACGATAGGGACGACCGGCTGGTCGTCCCTACAAAATTACTTGGTCTTTGCAACCACTGCAGCAAAGGTCTGCGGTTCGCGAACGGCAATATCTGCCAGCATCTTGCGATTGAGCTCGATACCTGCCTTCTTGAGCGCTGCAACCAGCCTGCTGTAGGTGGTTCCATTCAAGCGTGCCGCGGCGTTGATGCGGGCGATCCACAGCTTGCGAAGATCGCGCTTGCGCACACGGCGATCACGGGTCGCGTACCAGAGGCTCTTTAACATCGCCTCATTTGCACGCTTGAACAGGCGATGCTTGGCGCCGCGCTGTCCCTTGGTGATCTTCAAAACTCGTTTGTGACGTAGATGCCCTTGGGGGCCTCCCTTAACACGCATTGTAGTGCCTCCTGCAAACTCGCGGGCGTCGGTGGCTGCATCAGCGCACCAGTTGTATACACCCGAAAGCCGCAACTAAATGTTGGATACGATATTCGCGAGTGGGATAAATCCCACCGCTACTAGTCCATGTTGGGGGCAAGACGCTTAACGCGCTTGATGATCTTGCTACCCTTTACTGTTTGCATCTCCGTCAACTGCGCTTTGGCGCGCTTTGACGTATGTCGGCGCAAGTGACTCTTGCCGCCTTTTGTGCGGACCAGCTTACCGGAACCCGTCAGGCGAAAACGCTTGGACGTTGCCTTGTGGGTCTTCAGTTTCAGTTTACCGCCAGCCTTTGCTTTGCGAGGCATGGATGAGGTACTCCTTTCGAACAAATTCAGACAAAATTAACCGCGGGACATCTTTCGCCCGCGGACTTTTAATATCTTTGGGATAGGCACCAGGGAACTAGGCTTGCGCTTCCTTCTCAGCCGGAGCCTGCTCGCCCTTCTCTTTCTTCTTCGCTCCGCCTTTATTGGGAGCCATCACCACGAGCATGGTACGGCCTTCCATCTGGGGCGGAACCTCGATCGAAGCGACATCGGACAGGGCGGTGGCGATCTCTTTCAGGTCTTCGAGGGCGATCTCAGGGTAATCCATTTCGCGGCCGCGGAACTTGATCGTGACTCGGACTTTATGTCCCTGCAGTAGCCAGCGGCGGGCGTCGTCCACCTTGAAACCCCGGTGGGCTTCATTCGTCTTTGGGCGCAGGCGGATTTCCTTGACCTCGATCTTGGTCTGGGATCTCTTCGCCTCACGGTCCTTTTTTGCCCGTTCGTAGATAAACTTGCCATAATCGATCACGCGGCAGACGGGCGGATTTGCATTTGGTGAGACTTCGACCAGGTCTAACTCGGCGTCGCGTGCAATCTGGAGAGCCTGGCGGATCGGTACGACACCGACATTGCCGCCATCCGGCCCGATCAGGCGGACCTCCGCGACGCGGATGCCCTCATTGACTCGGAATTCTGATGTGCTGATAAGTTGCTCCTATTTGAAAATCGTTGACCAGCCCATGGCTGGTTTTTTAGCGGACAGATAATACCATGAAGGCAGGGGAATCGTCAATAAACGGGACGTTTTGATTGAATATAGCCTACCCAACCTTTTCAAGTATGATCAGATATATCTATTGGGTGACAACGGACGACTCCAAGATGACGAATTTCATGATTATAAGAAAGCGGAGAGTACGTGCTCTCCGCTTTTAGTTACTACAACTCCGGCGCTCTCCTTAAAATTCGATCTTTTGCGCGTGCCATGAATTCACCGAGCGGAATGTTATTCTGCTGGCTTCCATCCCGTACACGGAGAGAGACCTGCTCTGCCTTCATTTCGTTTTCACCAACAACGAGCATATAGGGCACCTTCATTAATTGTGCCTGTCGGATCTTTGCATTCATGCGTTGTGCACTGATGTCCGCGCTTGCACGGATACCTGATGCACGTAGCTGCTGGACAATTCGATGAGCATACTCATTCTGCCCATCCGTGATCGGGATGACGCGCACCTGCTCCGGCGAGAGCCAGACCGGAAAACTACCCGCGTAATGCTCAAGCAGGAAACCGATCATGCGCTCATGCGTAGAGAGTGGTGCACGATGGATGCAAAGGGGAATTTCTTCATTGCCTTCGCGGTTTGTGAACTTTAGATCGAAACGCTCGGGAACGGCAAAGTCTACTTGATTTGTCATCAGAGAGAATTCTCTGCCGATGGCGCTCCAGACCTGTACATCGATTTTGGGACCATAGAATGCAGCTTCGTCCTCCGCTTCCATGTAAGGCACATTGCCTCTGTTCATTGCGCGACGAACCATCTCTTCCGTCTTGAGCCACAGCCTTTCGTTATCCACGTACTTCTTGCCAAGTCCAGATTGGCTATGCAGGGATAAGCGCATCACATATTTCTCGATCCCAAATAGATCGAAGTAGTTACGATACATATCCACGACAGCTAGGAATTCCTCTTCAAATTGTTCCTCTGACACATAGATATGAGCATCATTCATCTGCATCGAGCGGACGCGCATCAAGCCAAACAGCTCCCCGGATTTTTCATAGCGGTAGCACGTCCCATATTCGGCGAGACGAATCGGCAGGTCACGGTACGAGCGACCCTTGGATCCGAAGATCTTATGGTGGAACGGGCAGTTCATTGGCTTGACGTAATACTTGACACCTTCCAGTTCCATGGGCGGATACATACTTTCGGCATAATAGGGCAGGTGGCCGGAACGCAGGAATAGATCCTCCTTCGTCAGGTGCGGCGTTTTGACGCGCAGGTAACCGGCCTTGTCTTCCATTTCTTTGGCAAGCTTTTCAAGCTCTTCGATCATCACGCCGCCGTTCGGCAACCAGAGTGGCAAGCCAGGACCGACTTCATCGTCGAAGATGAAGATTTCGAGCTCCTTGCCCAACTTGCGATGATCGCGCTTCTTGGCTTCTTCCAACTGCCAGAGGTAATCCTTCAGCTGTTGCGCGTTTTCCCAGGCTGTGCCGTAGATGCGCTGGAGCATCTTGTTGTGCTCATCGCCGCGCCAATAAGCACCGGCAACCGACATCAGCCTGAAGGCGTCCTGCTTGATCTCTTTCGTGCTTTCCACATGAGGTCCGCGGCACAGGTCCGTGAACGTGTCGTGCTGGTAGATCGAAATTTCTGGTTTCTCCTTGAGCGGATTACCATACTCGTCCAAGCCGCCTTTCTCGAGGCCATCAATCAGCTCCAGTTTATACGGCTGATCCTTAAAAATCTTCTTGGCTTCTTCGGCGGAGAGAATCGTCTTCTTGAACTCATGTTTGCCCTGCACAATTTGACGCATGCGCTTTTCGATCTGTTCGAGATCTTCTGGCGTAAGGTTGCGCGACAAATCGAAGTCATAATAGAAACCATTTTCGACCGGAGGACCGATCGTGTACTTGGCTTCAGGGAACAGTTCCAGCACTGCTTGCGCCATGACGTGCGCGGCAGAGTGACGAATTTTATAGAGATGCGACTCTTCGTATTTTTCTTGCGCTTGTTGCAACATTTTCGCTTCCTTTCTAGACCTATAATTGCTACCGCCAAATGGTCTGGCTGCGACCCGAAGAGGCGGTAGGGGCATAATGTGTTATGCCCACTCTCCGAGTCGCCGGTCGGTGATGGTAGTGTCATCTGTAGTCATAGCGACCTCCTTAAACAAAAATTCTCGCCCGAACACGGGGCGAGAATTTTATTTCACGCGGTTCCACCCGATTTATACCGGAGACCGGAAAGGTCTGAAGGGTATATCTCTTGAGCCTCTAACGGAGCAACCCGTTCCGCTTACTCGTATGGACGGGCCGCTCGCTTTGCGTGCTTCGCGAGCCCATCCCTACTTTCTGTTTCACGCTCGCGGGTGGTTTTCCGAAGTCATTCCTGGAGCAGACTCTCAATCCATGATCTGCTCTCCCTGTCAGGCGTGGACAACGTACTCGTCCCGGTCAACGCGCTCGATATTGTTCTTTTATTATATGCCGCCCCCTTAGATTGTCAAGCAAAACTTTTATTGGCCTCCGCTCATCGTGGCGGGAACCCATTTGCTGAAGCTTGCCAGGTGTGCCCACAGGGAGCCATAGAAGGTGACTGCCCAGATCGCTGCTGTAGCAAGCAAGAGCAACACGCCAATCAGGCGGACGGTACGGTTGTCCCGGAAGAACATGAAGAATGGCGCTGCGCCCACACCACCAAGACCTGCGAGCACAAAGCCGATGGCGGAGATCAGCGGTTCCTTGGTCAACTGTAGATTGAAAATACGCAGACCGACGATGATCGCATCGATCCCTGCGAAGAATGCGTAGATCGATACTGGGATTAAGTTCCAACCGTTCCACAGCGCCAGGGCAGTGGTGAGAAAAACAACACCGAACAGCGTGGTCGCGTCGCCATAGCCGACGTTGTAGCTGCCGGGCAGAGGCCAGTTAAAGGACAGGTGAAGCCCGGTAACAAGCGATAAGAGTCCAACACCGAAAAATGCCGCCGCGTAGGGACGCTGGTCTGCCTCATCGATGCCTCGCCACAGGTAATATGCCAGCAAAGCGGAGCCCGCGACCAGATTGATCATGATAACGGTCAAATAGTCAATGAACATTGTTTACTCCTTTAATTTAGTGTCTAAATCTGACAATTAGGATAACACTTACCCAAATTATAGGGTACTGTAAATTGTCATGTGAACAGCAGACATAAGGAATAAAAAAAGCCCCTAATTAAGGGACTTTTTGTGTGGGCGAGACAGGGCTCGAACCTGCGACCTCTGCTATGTCAAAGCAGTGCTCTAACCAACTGAGCTACCCGCCCGAAGGATTGACATTATAACGAGGGCGGACAGTTTTGGCAATATGACTCCCAGCAGAATTCGGTCATCTCATCTTGCAGACGATCATCGTGATGTCATCTTCAGGCAGGTTTCCCTGGGTGAACTCGTTCAATGCCTGGCGGATCTTTTGTGTCAGCTCATTGGCAGGCAAATCCTGGTTTTGCTGCACGATTTCGGCCAGCCTCTCATAGCCAAACTGCTCATTTCCTTGCGGACTGAGCGCTTCGATGATGCCATCTGTATAAAGAAGAAGCGTATCGCCTTCCAGCAACTGAACGCTTTCCAGTCTCGAGAGATAATCTTTGATCAGCCCAATCGCCGCGCCGGTTGGTCTCAGCCAGACAATTTCGTTGGTCGAAGGACGCACCAGGAGCGGCGGATTGTGCCCGGCGCTTGCATAGCTCAACGTCCGGGTTTGTGGATCGAGTTTGGCGAAAAAGATGGTCACAAACGTGGTGAAGTTAATATTGTTGATATACAGACGGTTAATTCGCTGCAGAACATCCACGGGCGAATCGGTTCCCGGAGTGAGTGTATGAAATACCGTTTGCAGACTGCCTACCAACATTCCCGCAGACACTCCATGCCCGCTGACGTCTGCGATCACAAAACCGTGAGTGCCATCTTCGAATTGCAGGAAGTCGAAGTAATCACCAGTAACGATTTGTGCCGGACGGCTGAAGGCAGCGATTTCATAGCGCGGGATGGAAGGAACATGTTGGGGCAGCAAGGCGCGCTGGATGACTTGCGACAGCTCAAGCTCGCTTTCCAGTTGGCGCAACTCGTCTTCCGTGTAGTGACCGAGACAGACGGTGGCAGTAAAGTCCATTTGGAGAAGTTCCGTATCGACCGCCTCGTGACAGATCTCGCAAATGCCGTAAACACCCTGGTCCATCTGCTCGAGAGCATTTTCGATCGTTTCTAATTGCGCGTCGACGGCGGTTTCATCAGCGAACCCGAGTTCCATCTGTTTTTCGGGCTCCGGTGTCACTACTTGCCACTGCTCGAGTGTTTCCTTCTTCCCAAGCAACCCTTCACGGATACGATTAATCATACTGGTTTGCATGTTTACTCTCGTTTCTTGTGCTATAAGACTTAGATAAAACGAATGTTCTATCTCTTACCATTCTTTAGATTAGAATTTTAGCTTAAGGCGGTATAATCGCTTCGCCATGTCCAGACGTAAAGCGCCCGAAGAACTGTCCGTGGAAGAACTCCGCCGCTTGCTGATCGAAAAGCGGCGCGGGGCGCGGCGGGAACGACTGGAGCACTTTAAAAAAACAGGCCGTGTAGTGGATGTGACCCCAGACACGTTTGACGCTTCCGCCCCGGTGGTGGAAACGCTCGAAGGGAGCAGCGATCAGCCTCAGGTCCCGGCTTCGAAGCGCCGGCGTGTGATGGACCGCATCTTACTGGGTGTAGAAGTCCTGGCAGTGATGGGACTCGTCGGCGTTCTCGTCAGCGGACTTGGCATTCTGCGCGATCTCAATCAAGAAGTTGCCTCTGCGCTGATCCAGGAAACGTTGACGCCGACTCCGCTTGTGATGGCGGTTGTGCTGCCTTCCGGACACACACCGCCCGATGCATTGGGCAACACGCGCCCGAACCTGGATGAGATTCCTGCTCACCTCCAGCCAATGGTGCAGTCGCTTGCGAATCTGCCGGTACCCACCTCTGCTCCGGACCAGGCGATCCGAATCCAGATCCCGGCGATCAAGATTGATGCCCCGGTGGTGCAAGGCGATGGTTGGGAGCAGCTCAAAAAGGGCGTGGCACAGAATGTTCATTCGGTGGACCCCGGTCAAAGTGGAAATGTAATTCTTTCGGCGCACAATGACGTCTATGGGGAGTTGTTCCGTTATCTCGATAAACTTGCGCCGGGTGACCAGGTGATTCTGTATACCCAGCAGCGTCAGTATGTGTATGTCGTGGATCGTAGTGCCATCGTAGAGCCGACCGCGGTGGAAGTGATGGCAAGCACGGGCAGCCCCACTGTGACGTTAATCTCGTGCTATCCATATCTTGTAGATAAACAGCGCATTGTGGTGTTTGCGCGATTACAAAATTAACGAATGTCCGTGCGAGGAGGACGCTAGTCCGACTAAGCAAACTCCTTATTAACGGCACAACCTTTTCGAGAAGGATGGGGCGTTTAACGGGAGATTACTTCAGGTGACGCCCTCGTAATGACATGCAAAGGAGTAAAGAAATGCCTACGAATCGAAAAACAAAAACCAGACGAACTACCTCGGTGAGGATGACAGGCGCATCGAACCGCGAGGTGGAGTTCAAACCCGATTACACTCATGTCAAGCGCGACCTGAGCCGGATTGGCGTATTGGCGGGCTCATTTTTTGTTCTGCTGATTGTCCTTTCATTCTTCATCCGATAATTAACATAGGGGCGTCCCGCCTAGATTGGTAAAGGTAATCAACTCCTCCTGACGGGTCGCCCGTACAACTTAATCCCAAGAGGCGACCTGTAAGCGGGTCGCTCTTTTTGTTTGATGGAACAGATCGTTAATCTCACAACACTCACGTATGGCGGAGAGGCGATGGGCCGTTTGGAAGATGGCCGTGCCGTCTTCGTTCCAATCGGCTTACCCGGAGAACGTGTCCGGGTGGAATTGACGGAGGAAAAGCGCAATTTTGCGCGCGGCAATATCGTGGAGGTATTAGATGCTTCGCCGTTGCGCGTTGCTCCGCGCTGCATCCATTTTGGTGTGTGCGGGGGATGTCATTACCAGCATTTGTCTTATGAAGAGCAATTGAAAGCAAAACGGGAAATCCTGCGTGATCAACTGACGCGCATTGGCAAGATTGAAAATCCGCCG
>DATHUN010000666.1:0-8122 GCA_035462205.1 Anaerolineales bacterium | reverse complement strand
TAATCTTTACCAACGCGCCCAACCAGACCGATGCTACCCTCCCAGACACGGAGTCCGGCGGCAGCATATAGAAGGTTCCCGCCCGCGACATCCAGTCGCGCCTCCCCCGTAGGAGGCAAAAGATACTCTCTTGTCAATAGTCCGAAGACCAAAAATTCGGGGGTCATGCTGGGACAATTATATCGTTACTGCAACTTGCATTTTATAGCCTATCGAAGAAAAATGTGTTGATGAGGCGCTTCGGCTACCTTTCTCCCTACAAAGTGAGATTGTCAAAGGACCGATTTAAAATAAAGATCCGCCAACAGGCGGAAAGACGGAACGACCATATGGTGGCTTGCGGGATAGATTACACTGGTTGATTGACTGGTAAGAGGATCGTAAACGTGCTGCCCCTGCCCGAGCTTTCTGCCCAAATACGACCGCCATGCAGATCGATCATTCCCTTGGCGACAGCCAACCCCAGACCCATACCGCCGTTGCGACGCGTCAAAGGATTTTCCACTTGATAAAAGCGCTCGAAGATACGCGGCAGTTCGCGGGCAGGGATACCGATGCCATCGTCAATGACCGCCACCCGCAGGTATCCTGACTGTTCATCCACCTTGACAGTCACATGACCGCCAGCCTCGGTATACTGGATCGCATTCTTGACAAGGTTGCTGAGTGCAATGGAGATCTTGACGGGATCCGCCTGCATGAAATAAGGTGCGGCATCGGTTTCATTTTTCAGCTGGATGTTTCTTTGCTCTGCTTCACGACAAAACGAGAGCACTACGTCCGCTGCGATCTTCGCCATGGATACCCGGTCATCTCTGACAATCGCGGATCCTGTATCGTAATTCTCCACATCGGAAAGGTTCTCGATGATTTCCTTGAGGCGGGTTGCGTTCCGGATAATGGTATCCATTTGTTCGGTAAATTGCTCGCCAACAAGCTCGCGTAGGAATGTGGCATGACCGAGGATCAGGCCCAGGGGAGTGCGCAGCTCGTGTGACGTGATCGCGATGAAGTCCGATTTGAGACGTTCCAGCTCGGCAAGCTCCGCGTTCGAAGCACGGACCTTCCTGGTCAAATCCATGTTTTGGATTGCCTGAGCAGCCAACGCGCCGAGCGTTTCCAGAATCGTCAGGTCTTCTTCGGTATAATGTGCGTCGTCCTTTTTATTGAGTGCCTCCAGTACACCGACGACTTCGCCGCGCACGATGAGAGGGACTGCCACTAAAGAATGCGTCTCATGGTTGGTTTTAGTGTCAACCACCTTAAAGTGACGTTTATCCACTTTTACGTTTTGAATGATCAGTGGCTGACCTTTGCGAAAAACCCATCCGGCTGCACTGCCGTCGAGCGGGACCGCCACGGGCCGTAACAGGTCGCGTTCGTACCATTGCATGGCGAGAAAATGCAGCTTTTGAGTCGTCTCGTCATATTCAAGGATCGAGGCAAGCTCGCTGTTGGTCATCCCAATTGCGTCGTTGATGATTGTTTGCAAAAACGATTCGAGGTCGGGCGCCGTGGTTAACCCCCGCACAATATCGAGCAGACTTTCCAAGTGGTCGATGCGCTCGTTAGTGGTCATGACAATCATTATACAACATCGAATCCTAGAAATAATATTTGTTTCGTAATAAAGAAATTTTCCATACCCCTACATTTTTAGATAAAATCCTTACATGCATAAAATCCATCGTCTCTTTCTAAGCCTCAGCCTGTTGATTGTCGTCCTTACTTCCTGCCAGCCTGCCGCGCCGACAGCAGATATGGATGCGGCACTCACGAAAGCCTTCCAAACCGCTTTCGCCCAATTGCAGCCCACTGCGACTCCTGTTTCGAGCGAGACACCGAGTCCCTCCCCCCCTGCCGTTCGCACGCCGCCTGCACTTCCCGCCGCGTTTGTCGCAAGTCAATTGAATCCGGTCGACACACCGCATACCTATATTCAGGATACCTGCCAGTATCTCTATGACAAATGGAATTCCAATAACGCTGCACCCGGAACCATCGTCATGGCGGTGATGTTGCATGGCATCAAGAAAGAACAGGCGGATATCACTGCCAACGACATGACGGCGAAGGACTTCCAGCAGATGATGAACGACCTGAAGGAGCAGGGATTCGAAGCCATTAATGCTACGCAAATGGCAGATTTCATGGATCACAATGCAAAGATCCCACCGCGTTCGGTCATGATTATTCAGGACGACCGTCGCACCGCTGAGAATTTCAATGATCATTTCCGCGAGTTCCATGACAAATGGGGCTGGCCGGTTGTCAACTCGTGGATCAGCTTCGAAGATGGACCGCGTGCGCTAGTGCTTGCAGATAACATCGCCCTTGAAAACGAGGGTTGGGTGGACCACCAATCGCACGGGTATATCCACAACATCAACATGAGCGACCAATCTACGGACGAGTTCCTCAAGAACGAGTTCGAAAAATCTGTCGCCGATTTACAGACTAACTTTCATAAAACGCCGCTGGCGATCATCTGGCCCGGCGGCAGTTTTGGCATTCGGCCGGTACAGTTTGCACGACAGTATGGCTTCCGCATTGGATTTACGATCAACCCGCGCGGACCGGTCATGTACAACTGGGTTCCGCTCGCCGACGAGATAGATCCTACCCGTCCAGTATTTTTGCCCGAAGGATATGTCAATGACCCACGGATGGTGCTGCCGCGTTACTGGCCCTACCAGGTGCAGGCGAATCTGGATGTGGTCCGCACCATTGGGCAGGATGCGGCTGCCTACGCCGAGCAAAATAAAGCTACTGAGCTTGCGTATTACGACATCATGTGTGCGCCAAAATTGGGTCCTCTGCCTTAACGCCTCTCACTCAGCGTGGATAAAGGGGATGTATACTTAATATATGGATCACCAACCTTACATCCCAGGGATGAGTCCGGCGGAGCCCGGTCCACTTGCGCGGTTCACACCGCCACTGGAAGAAGGAGTCATTTCCCGATGGCTTCCGCTCCACGCGCCCCTGGGAAGCTGGCTGCTCGACCCATTCGGATTCTCGCCACGGCTGGTGCTCGAAGCCGCCCGGATGGGATATCGCGTCCTTGTGGCGGTCAATAATCCAATTACACGCTTTCTTCTGGAAACTTCTGCCAAGCCGCCTAGCGAGTCGGACTTCAAAGCCGCCATGGCCGATCTGGCAGTTGCTAAAAAAGGCGATGAGCGTCTCGCTGCTCATTTGCAATCGCTCTATCTCACTACTTGCGAAAAGTGTGGACAACAAATTCAAGCGGAGTCGTTCCTGTGGCGCAAAGGCGAGATCGCGCCCTATGCACGCATTTACACCTGTCCGCATTGTGCGGATTCAGGCGAACGACCCGTCCAACACGACGATATTGAGCGCGCAAAACAGATTTCCTCGACCGATTCCCTGCACCGTTCGCGCGCCTTCGAACGCGTCGCCGCACTCGATGATGAGGACCGGGTCTATGTAGAAGAGGCGATCCAATTTTATTTACCGCGTCCGCTTTATTTTTTAACCACCGTCGTCAGCCGCATGGACAGCTTGTATTTGACCCCGGAACGTAAGCGCGCCTTGCATGCATTAATTCTCACTGCCTGCGACGCGGGGAATACGTTGTGGGGCTATCCCTCGGAACGGCCGCGCCCGAAACAACTGATTATCCCCAACCAGTTTCGCGAGTTCAATTTGTGGACTCAGCTTGAGCGTGGACTGGCTCGATGGACACAAACCGCATCCCCGGTCGCTTGTGAAGCGTGGCCCCAACGCATCCCGGAGAGCGGCGGCATCTGCATCTACGAAGGCCGCCTCAAGGATTTAGCCCATGAAGTAAAAAAGGAGATTCCTATTACAGCGGTGATCGCTTCCTTGCCGCGTCCCAACCAGGCATTCTGGACACTTTCAGCACTATGGGCGGGCTGGCTATGGGGAGGCGATGCGGTCGAACCGTTCAAGATCGCATTGCGTCGACGGCGTTATGACTGGGCATGGAATGCGACCGCCTTGAATGCTGCCTTCGCCCATCTCTTCGACCTCCTTCCGCTGGGCACGCCGTTCTTCGGCTTCTTACCGGAAGCCGAGCCATCCTTTCTCACCGCCGCATTAACCGCTGCTAGCGCCGCCGGCTTCGATCTCCAATCGCTCGCTATGCGGACGGAGCACGATCCAATCCAGCTTGTGTGGCAGCGCGGCGAACATTTGAAGCGCGAGAGCAACGCAGCGAATGTGAACGATGTACGCGCCGCAATTGGTGCGCATCTAATGGATCGCCAGGAACCCGCCAGTTATCTGCATGTTCATGCGGCGGGATTACTCCCTTTGGTGGAATCGCATTCATTGAAGCAAAAGGAACAGGAATTTGATGAGGTCCTTCGTTCGACACAATCTTTGATCCAAACTGCTCTGGCGGAAGATTCACACTTCGTCCACTATTCCTCCGGTGAAAGTGTAGATACTGGATTCTGGGGCTTGCTCTCGAATGACATTCTCACTCAAACTCAAAGTGACAGGAATAATTCCCTATCCGATCAGGTTGAAATTGCTATCGTAACTTTTCTGCAAAAGAATCCTCACAGTATCTTTCTCGAAGTGGAAGACGATATTTATCCGCGTTTTCCGGGTTTGCTCACACCATCCAAGGGCCTGATTTATTCCGTGTTGAGTTCTTATGCAGAGCGAACGGCGGGCGCCTGGGAATTGCGTCCCGAAGATGTTTCTTCTGCCCGGCGAAATGAGTTAAAAACGATTGCGGCAACAATCGAAAGCATGGGTACGCATTTGGAATACTCCACGCACCGCCAGGATAAAAATGTTTTCTGGTTGGAGAACGGTCGAACGCGTTATGCATTTCATCTCCTCGCTTCCGGGTTGATCGGTCGCGCCCTCACGGAAGTACCCTATTCCGCTGAGCAAACCATCTTCGTCATCCCCGGCGGGCGCGCCGGACTTATCACCTATAAAACGCAGCGCGATCCCGCCCTGGCGGCGCGCTTGAAAGATTACCGGCTGGTAAAGTATCGCCATCTGCGTACGCTGGCAGAACGTCCGACATTGACGCGTGAAGCCTTTGAGCAACAGCTAGCCAGCGATCCGCTTGAAAAATCCAAGGGACAGATCGTTATGTTCTGACGGTGAACTTGTTTAATAGATTGACGCGAGTCCGGTTCGAAACATCCAGGAGGTCACAATGATCAAAAGACTGTTCGTTTTCGTTTTGCTGATAACGTTGCTTTCCAGCTGTAATGGACGGGCTGCCACACAACTTGCCATGCCAACATTCACCGCAACACAGGCATCTACGGAGACCCAGGCGCAAACCGAAACGCAAGCGCCAGCACAAAATACGGAAACGCCGATCGCGACGGAAACACTTGCGACTACGCTACCTCAAATCACAGCCACCGGGGAAACGCCGCGCCCAACGAACGTTCCCGACTGCACAAACAGCGCCTCCTTTGTGGCAGACATAACCATCCCTGACAATACTGCCATCCCTGTCGGGACACCTTTCACCAAGACCTGGCGAATCAGCAACGTCGGAACATGCATCTGGGGATCTGATTACACGCTCACCTATTATTCCGAGGAGCGGCTGGGCGCACCCAATTCTGTACCTCTGCCTGTGACCTTTCCCGGTCAGACAGCCGATATCTCGATCAATTTGACCGCACCCAACAGCACAGGCAAGCATCGCGGCAACTTTGTGGTCAAAAATCCGGCCGGCTTGATCATGAAAATCGGTGACGAGTCCCGCCTGTGGCTGATCATCGATGTGACGTCCGAGACTACCAACGCGACAGCTGTTCCTGGAAGCGACACGGGGCTCGTTACCTCCACATGTGCCTTTACTTCGGAAATCAGCAATATTAGCGAGACGATCGATGCCATTAATGCCTATCGCGCCGAAAATGGGCTGCCGCCCTACAATGTAAATTCGTTGCTCTCCAAGGCTGCCCAATCGCACGCCAATGATATGGCCTGCAACAATTTATTTGGTCACACCGGCTCGAACGGCTCCACGATCCAATCCCGCGTCACCGATGCAGGCTATGTATATTCCTCCGTCACGGAAAATGTATACGGCAGCTATCCTCCGCTGTCGGGAGGCGGCGTCGTGAACTGGTGGAAGAATGATAAAACCGATCTGCGCCACAATCTCAATCTGATCAGCGACACGTTCGTCGATGTTGGCGTCGGATATTCATTTTTCAACAATTATGGATATTACGTGGTGCTCTTCGGAACGCCTTAACACTGCGTGCCGTTTAATCTCTCATTAGAAGTGCTTCATGATTGCCAAGTAGAATCGTCGCATGAAAAAGATTTGGATATTCATCGTACTCCTGAGTCTGGTGATCAGCTCCTGCGTAAAATTCGCGCAGGAACCGGCCTCGGATGCGCCGCCTCTTTTCGTGACCTCGACTCTGCCGCCAACACGACCGGGCTTATCCCTACCAACGGAGACTCAGTCATCCACCACTCCGGACCCGTCCGGGACCACCACACCGGGGACGCCCGGCGCGACCGAATCGGCGGACACAGGACCTGCTACCGGTCCCTGCCAAGATAGCGCGGTCATGCTTGAAGATGTCACGGTGCCGGATAACACCCTCATGTCACGCGGCGAAAAATTCACCAAGACCTGGCGTTTTATGAATAACGGCAAATGCAACTGGAGCGGATACACAATCGCTTTCTTCGCTGGTGATCGTATGGAGTCGCCCGCTTCGGCGCTCGTTCCCGATACAGAAGCGGGCAAGACGGTGGACGTATCCGTTGAACTGACCGCGCCATCTATAGATGGCGCCTACACTGGATTTTATGTTCTGAAAAATGATAAGGGCGAAACACTATCGATCGGGACGGAACAAGCCTTCTGGCTCAAGATTCTGATCGGTAATGTCACACCCGCGCCGGTCGCGACGCTTCCGCCAAGCACGAATGGAACTCCGGTTGCAGTTGCCACGGTCAAAGGTCCGGCAAGCTGTAATTACACAAGCAGCTCGGGCTACATCAACGAGATCGCATCCTTGATCAACAACGCTCGTACGCAAAATGGACTGCCTGCATTAACAGTCAACGCTCAGCTCAACGCCGCGGCGCAGGGACACAGTGTTGACATGGCATGTCACAATCTGCTCAGTCATTCCGGCTCGGATAGTTCCGCCGTCGGCGAGCGCGTGGCTGCTGCAGGCTATGCTGCCTCCTATTCGTCCGAGATGATCTATGGCAGCGGCTATCCTCAAACCGCGTTCGACTGGTGGATGAGTGACACAACCCATCGCAATGAAATCCTGAACGCCAGGTATACAGAGATGGGCATTGGTTATGCCTACAAGGCTGACACCGCCTACGGAAGTTATTTCACGGTCGATTTTGCAAGTCCCTAAGAAAACATATGACGCTTGCTCGTAACACAACACTCGCTCTCCTGCTGCTTTTGCTGTTGGGCGCCTGTGGAAAAGCATCGCTGCAAACACCACCGGAGGGGCCAGCAGCTTTTGTGACCGCGACGTTGCCGCCCACAAAGCCCGGCTTGAAATTACCAACACCGGTGCCACCGACCGCATCACCGACATTGGATCCGTCTGCTCCCACGCCGACCCCATCTTGCAGGGACGAGGCGCTCTTCGTGGAAGATGTGAGCTATCCGGATAACACCCACCTCATGGCCGGCGAAAAATTCACCAAAACTTGGAAGATTAAAAACAACGGCACATGCAAATGGACGGACTACATTGTCGCATTTGTTTCCGGCGACAGAATGGATGCCCCCGATTCGGTTAGTGTGCCAGAAACAGAAGCTGGTTCGGAAGTGCAGGTTTCCGTCGATCTCAGCGCACCCTCGGAGGATGGCGCCTACACCGGCAATTTTGAGTTACGCGATGCACACGGTAATGTCATTCCATTGGGACTCGAGAAAAGTTTCTGGGTCAAAATCGTCGTCGGTGACGATACTGCGATCGATGCAGCTCTCGGAAATTGCACCTTTACGGAAAATCCCGATTACGTGAAAACATTGGTCGACCTCATCAACCAGGCCCGCGCAGATGTGGGACGCGCAGCGCTCACGGTTAACGCTCAATTGACCGCCGCGGCACGGGCACACAGTCTGGACATGGCATGCAACAATTTTATGAAG
>DATHUN010000665.1:0-6459 GCA_035462205.1 Anaerolineales bacterium | reverse complement strand
GAAGTCATAAACCGAACACTGCCATTGCCCAGGCTTTTTATAACAAGAAATCCGGCACGAAAGCAATGACAACAGAAACCGGCGCGGGACAGTGGGGCTCGGCGCTTGCCTTTGCGTGCAATGTATTTGATCTCGACCTGGAAATCTACATGGTCAAGATTTCCTACCAGCAGAAGCCATATCGCCGCATCCTGATGGAAACCTACGGCTCGAAGGTCTACGCCAGCCCAACCGATCAAACGAACTATGGACGCTCGGTGCTGGCGCAGGATCCTAATAGTCCAGGATCGTTGGGCATTGCAATCTCTGAAGCCGTGGAAGTGGCCGCCACCTCCAACGGCGCAAAAAAGTATGGGCTTGGCTCGGTGCTCAATCATGTGTTGATGCACCAAACCGTGATCGGCGAAGAAGCGCTCAAGCAAATGGATATGGCAAATGAATATCCCGATGTCGTCATCGGATGTATTGGTGGAGGCTCTAACTTTGCCGGGATTGCTTACCCGTTCCTGCGTGAAAATTTGCAGAACGGCAAACGGACGCGTCTGCTGGCTGTCGAGCCCACCGCCGCACCCAGCCTGACAAAAGGCGTCTATACCTTCGACTATGGGGATACGGCCCGCATGGCTCCGGTCGTCAAGATGCATACGCTCGGTCACGGGTTTATTCCGGCCGGCATCCATGCCGGTGGCTTACGCTATCACGGTATGGCTCCCAGTATTAGCGCTTTGCATGACGCCGGTCTGATCGAGGCGGTGGCAGTCAAACAAATTCCGATATTTGAAGCCGCCATTCAATTTGCGCGGGCGGAAGGGATCGTCCCGGCGCCCGAATCGGCTCATGCCATCCGCGCTGCGATCGATGAAGCATTGGATGCGAAGGCAAAGGGCGAAAAACGTGTCATCCTGTTCAACCTTTCGGGTCACGGCAATTTTGATATGGGCGCATACGAAGCCTATCTGAGCGGCAGATTGGAAGATTACGAATATCCTGCCGAAGCCGTCAAGGAGGCGATGAAAGACCTGCCGCAAGTCCAGTTGGCTTGATAAGTGTTCAACAAAAGACACACTCACCTTGAAATGGGTGAGTGTGTCTTTTATGGCCTTAGAATGTACTCTCAAGTATTGCTCATGAACGTTCTTAAGAGGGGCATAGGCGGGGAACGATTTTAGACACGGTTCGTCCTCCCTGTATCGTTCATTTACATGTAAGGAGACCGAATGAAAACCAATTCTTTATTTACAAGTACCTTATTGTTGCTGGCGCTGGGATTGTCGGCCTGTGCGGGCCAGCAGGCTGCGGCAAGTACAGAAAGTCCAAAGCAGACGCAAGCCAGCTCTACCGAAGCACAGCCTGTGACGGAAATGACCAGCCTGGTAGACGCGCTTCGGGCAGAGGGAGCGACCGTAGAATCCAGCGAGCCGGTCGAGCAGCCATTTTTTAGCGTTGGTGGGGAAATTCTCAAGGTCAATGGAGCGGACGTGCAGATCTTTGAGTACGAGACGCCCGAAGCGATGGAAGCAGATGCCGCGAAAGTTGCCCCGGACGGCGGTTCCATTGGAACCAGCATGGTGAGCTGGATGGAGCCACCTCACTTCTATAAAGCAGGGCGGATCATTGTCCTGTATGTCGGTCAAGATCAAGCGGTGTTGGATTTGCTCGAAAGTGTCCTCGGGCATCAATTTGCCGGACGCTAATACAACCCAATCTCGCTGGTGACCAGAGAGAGACCCTTCGCTGTCGCTCAGGGTGACATCGGTAGGTAAATGAAACAAAAACAAGCTGCAGGATTCATCTTGAATCTTGCAGCTTGTCTGATCGTGAGCATATATCTTACTCAAGCAATTGCGAGATCGTCAGGTCCTCACCGTATTCCTGGCGCATTTCGCGGATGAAACGCTTGGTGACGTGGTGAATATTTAACTGGACGAGATCGTCCACGTCAAACTCCTTGAATCCCATTTCTTTTAGCTCGCGCACAAATCGCGGTGTGACATTGTGGATGCGTAGCTCCACCAGCTCGTCGGTGTCGATATCTTTCAACCCAAGCTCGCGCATCGATTTGATGAAATTGATCGAGACATCGTGGTTGCGCAACTCAATATAATCGTCGGCATCCATATCTTTGTATCCCAGCTCGCGCAATTCGGCAATGAACTGAGGCGAGACGTCATGATTGGCCAGCTGCACAAGCTCATCCACATCCAGATCCTGGAAGCCAAGCTTGTGCATTTCGGCAATAAACTCGGGAGAGACGCCGTGCCTGCCAAGCTCGGTGAGATCGTCGATGTCCAAATCCTTCAGCCCTAGGCGGTTGAGCTCTGCAATAAATTTCGGCGAAACATCGTGCCGTCCCAGTTCGACCAGATCGTCGACATCCAAGTCTTTGAAGCCGAGCTTTCGTAGCTCTGCAATATATTTGGGGGACACTCCATGACGGCTCAGTTCCACGATGTCGTCGATATCCAGATCGGTAAGCCCCTGCTCGCGCAGTTCGACGATATAGCGCAGGGATACATCGTGACTGCTGAGCTCGATCAGCTCATCCACGTCCAGATCTTTAAAGCCTGCCTGGCGCAGCTCGGCGATATATTTCGCGGAGACGTCATGATCGCTGAGCTCGATCAATTCTTCTACGTCGAAATCTTTGAGTCCCATCTGATGCAGGCTGGCGATGTACTTGGCAGAGACACCATGATCGCGTAGCTCGGTCAATTCGTCCACGTCAAAGCCGGTCACGCCCATATCACGCAGTTCCCGCACGTAACGAGGCGTAATGCCATGGTTGCGCAGCTCGATCCATTCGCTGAGGCCATCCGGCTTGACGCCCATGGCGATCATCTCGCGGATATATTCTGATGTGATCTTGTGCGAATACAACTCTTGCACATCGCTCAAAGTCACGCGGTCGATACCGGCTTCCTTCAGGGCGGCAACTAAATCGCGGGAGGCGGGTGAACCGTTCGCTGGAGTTGTGGGGGAGACGGTCTCGAATTGAGATAAATGTGATAGAGGCGGAACGAGTGTGGGGGCATTCGAAGCGGGAGTGTCCGCGGGCACATCCATAGCTCGGAACAGCTCTTCGGCTTCATCGGCGGTGATCTTCCCTTCGGCGATCATATCCAAAATCATTAAACGTTCTTTTTCACCGTTCATGGGCGGTCTCCTTTTAATTGAGAAAGTAATCGGGTGGCTTCCTGCACGTTGATCTCACCCCGGCTGAGCTGGGCCAGGATCTCCTGTCGGCGGATCGAGACGTCTTCTTCCTTGGGCGCTTCCATGCCCATCTCGGTGATGACCTCATCGAGTTGACGACGGATCGCCCAATAGGATTCACCTGTTTCGCGCTCCATTTCCTTCACATTTCCGCGGTTCCGTACGAAAACCTCGAGGAAGTGCAGGCTCTCCGGGGAGAGCCGAAAGAAAGGCGAAAGCTCGAATTTGCCCACGACACCTGTGCCGCACACCGTACAATTGAGTTGCGTGACGACCAGGGGCGAGGAACAACTGGGGCAGGTTTGAGGGATTAGTGGCATTTGGGGTACTCCAATGCCCACAGTTTAGCAACGTTTTTGATTTCTGTCAATAGTTTTGACAAAAAATCAAATATTTTGGTTTTATTCAAATTTATTTGATTGGAAGGGTGCGGTTTCTCAGCAGCTAGAAGGGTTGTTTGCTTAGGAATTTCCCTAAATACCTGCCAGGTATTTGCGTGTCTCAGTGTACACTTGAGGAATGACTACAACTGTGAAAACCAAAAGTAGGGAGACCGCGAAATCCAAGCTACCTGTGCATTGCTGGGTGGGGCCCGGTGTAATCATTATTTTTTGGATTCTCAACTGGACACTGCAAGGTCCGCGTACCCATTGGGGATTTTTCCCGTTATGGTTGGGATATTGTCTCACCATGGATGGGCTAGTGGCTTGGCGCACGGGGACATCCCTGCTCACAAGGAATCCGCGTAAATATGTGGGATTGTTTCTGATCTCCGCGCCGGTGTGGTGGATCTTCGAACTGCTTAACGTCCGTACGCAAAATTGGACCTACATTGGCGCCGAGATATTCAGTCCTGTTACCTATGCTTTATGGACGACATTGAGCTTTACAACGGTCATCCCGGCGGTATTTGGAAGTGCGGAATTCTTCGCCAGCTCTGACTTCCTGAAACACCTCGGGCGCGGACCTCGAGTCGGCACCGACAAACGCACGACCCTGCTCTTTTTCCTCATGGGCTGGATCATGCTCGCCCTGATGCTGATCTGGCCCCGGACCTTTTTTCTCTTCATCTGGATTTCGCTGTACTTCATTCTGGAACCGATCAATATCTGGCTCGGAAATCGTTCTCTGGCGGAATGGACGGCGACAGGCGACTGGCGTCCAGTGATCTCGCTCTGGCTCGGTGTGCTGTTGACGGCGTTCTTCTGGGAAATGTGGAATTACTTTTCCTATCCAAAATGGATCTACGATGTAGCCTGGGGCAACTGGCTGCACATTTTTGAAATGCCTGTGCTGGGATATGGAGGCTATCTGCCCTTCGCACTGGAGCTGTATGCGCTTTACCATTTCGTCACAGGATTATTCGGCGACAAACGCAGTGACTATATAAAAATCACACCTGAATAGTAGAAACTTTCTTCAAGGCATCGGGGACAAGATTGAAGGCGCGACCGAAGCCGGCGACGAAACGTCCGGTTTTGGGTGTGATTCTCCAGATATGGAAATCACCCAGGCTGAAAAGTTGCTCTGCTTCCGGGAAGCGCTGCAAATACAAATCTTTGATACGAGCATAATCTGGCAAGCTTCGCGGCAGGATCTCAGCCATGCCTTGCATGGACAGGCGAGCCAGCGTCTGCGGGTCGGGGCGGCCGTCATCCGCTTCTGCGAACAGCAGGCTGACGTGTGGGTTGCCTTCCATATCGCCAGTATGCTTGCCCAGTTTGCTCACATGAATATAAAAAGCCGAAAAGTCACGTTCGTACGCTACGGCAACCATCGCCTGATTCGGCTCACTATCATGAATGGTTCCCAGCGCGGCGGTGCGCGTCTGACGGATGAGCCGGGCAAGTGCTTCTTCCGAGCTTGAGTCCATGAGTCGAGTACCCTTCCGTATAAGTGACGAAATAAATGGCAGTCTCAGGCGACTGCCATTTATTTATCTCTACTCCGTTTTTCTGGCAAGCGCCGCTTCGATGATTTGCTGCACGCGCGGCGCAATACTTGACGGGTCTGGGTGCAAACCTTCCACGAGCAGAGCGCTGTCATAGAGCTGCTCGATGATCGCGGTCTGCAAGTCAGAGCCCGATTCCAGATGGAGCAGATTTTTTAGAATATTGTGCGAGGGATTGAGCTCCAGGATTTTTTTCGGCACTTCATATTCCTTGCCGAGATAACGATAGACGCGCTGCAGCTCCGGATTCATCGTCCCGTCAGGATCCACCAACCGCGCCACCGATTGCGATAACCGGCTGCTGGCACGGACGTCCGTGACGCGATCGCCCAAAACCTGCTTGAAGCGTTCCACTAAAGAATTGAAATCGGCATCCGGGATTTTTTCGGTTTCCTTCTCCTCTTTTGGCTTTTCATCGGTATCGATTTCTGCCTGGGCAACATTCTTCAGCTCGAAGTCCTGATGCTTGCGCAAACCCATCAGCATGAACGAATCCATCGGCTCGGTGAGCAACAACACCTCTGTTCCCTGCGAATGAAAATAATCCAAGTGCGGGCTGCGCAGTACCGACTTCGGATCATCGCCGACGATGTAATAAATGAACTTCTGGCCCTCTTTCATCCGTGAAACATAATCGTCTAGCGAAGACCATGTCTCCGGATGCAGATTGGTCTTGAAGCGCAGCAGGGAATGTAGCTTTTCCTCTTCCGCCGAATAAGATGCCAGTCCCTGCTTGATGTAGCCGCCGAATTCCTGCCAGAACGTTTGGTACTTCTCTGCATTATTTTTAGCAAGTGCTTCCAACTCCTTGAGCACCTGGTTGGTCAGCACCTTCTTTAGCTTGGGCATCAAACCGCTCGATTGGACCGTCTCCCGCGAGACGTTGAGCGGTAAATCTTCGGAATCAACAACGCCCTGGACGAAGCGTAAATATTCGGGAAGCAAGTCCTTATTGTATTCATCGATCAGGATGTTGCGTGAATACAGCTTGAGCCCCTCGTCCTTTCGCAGAGCAAATAGGCCGCGATCCACTTTCGCCGGGATGTAAAGGAGCGCGTAAAGCTGTACCGGCGCGTCGGTCACCATGTGGATGTGCATCAACGGATCTTCAAAGTCCAGAGTCGTCTGCTTGTAGAATTCCTTGTACTGTTCCTCGGTCACTTCCTGACGCGAGGTCCGCCACAGCGAGGTCTGCTTGTTGACAGCTTCCTTGCTCTCGCCAATATAAATGGGGAAGCCGATGTAATCGGAATGCCTGTGGATAATGTTCTTTAGGCGGAATTCCTCAGCAAATT
>DATHUN010000664.1:0-5877 GCA_035462205.1 Anaerolineales bacterium | reverse complement strand
AGATCATGAACTTGAGCGAGGCGTAGTTCCGGTTGGCGCTCCCCCATTGATTGATGAGGAAATACATCGGCACCAGGCCCACTTCCCAGAACACAAAGAAGATCAACAGGTCGAGCGCCATAAAGACACCAAGCATTCCTGTTTCCAGAAACAGGAATAGCATCATATAGGCTTTGACCTTGTCATTGATGTTGAATGAGGCGAGCAAGGCAAGCGGTGTGAGCAGTGTAGTTAACAACACCATGCTCAATGAGAGCCCATCCACACCGAGGTGGAGCGAGGATCCCAGCGCTTCATACCATGGATATGCCTCCTGAAATTGGAAACCAGGCTGCGCGGCGCGGAAGTTGAACCACACGATCAGTGAAAGTGCAAACGGAATGATGCTCGCTCCGAAGGCGAACCAGCGGAAGAGTTTGCTTTCGCCATTTGGCAGGAATAAGATGATGACTGCTGCAAGCGCAGGAGTAAACAGAATTAGGGAAAGAAGATGAGTAGCGATGAAGTTCATCATTTACTCCTTAAGCGAGCATAAAGAAATAGAGTACAGCGCCAATGATGATGAACGTCACCAACGCAAACATTAGATACTGCTGGATCCGTCCGGTCTGGACAGCTCGCAGTTTGTTGCCAAACCAATAGGTGGCATCTGCCGAGCCATCCCCGATCAGACGGTTGATAACAGGCAAGTCGAAGTTGTTGCGTATGATAGATCCCAGACCTTGCGTAGCTGGTCCGAAAATATGCAGGGTGCCGTCGATCAGACCCTTATCCATCCATTGATAGACAAAGGTTTCGGCAAACCAGATCGCAGGTTTGACGAAAAGAACGTTATAGGCTTCGTCAAAATAGTACTTGTTCTTGAGAAGCGGAATTTGCAAGCGGTCTTCAGCGACCGAATTGATATTGCGATATACAAGCCATCCTAGTGTCAAGCCACCGAGCGCAACCAGGAGGGAGGTGAGCAACGGAATTGGATTGAAGGCCAGTGCTTCGGGAGCTTCTGCCAGTGTCCCGCCGACAAATTCGTGGATCCAGTTCGGTAACAAGCCCCCAAGCAAGGGGAACTCTTCCGGGATACCGACCCAGCCATAAGCGACGGCGAAGATTGCAAGGATAACCAGTGGTGTCGTCATTGTCCAAGGGGTTTCCTGGGCATGCTCGGCTTCGGTTGTGCGGGGCTCGCCAAGGAAGGTGAGAGTGATCTGGCGCATGGTGTAGAAGGCTGTCAGGAATGCGGCCAGGGCGAGGGTGATGAAAATAACGTAATGACCGTTCGCAAAAGCGTCGGCAAAAATTTCATCTTTCGACCAGAAGCCGGCTGTAATAATGGGGAACCCGGACAGGGCAAAACCACCAATAAGGAATGTCCAGAACGTGATCGGCATCTTCCTTCGCAAGCCGCCCATGTTGTACATGTCCTGCGGATCCACATGATGGTTCCCGGTGTGAAGCACACCATGTTCCATACCGTGGATGACCGAACCAGAACCAAGGAAGAGCAAAGCCTTGAAGAAAGCGTGGGTAATGAGATGGAAGACCGCGGCGATATAAGCACCCATGCCGAGGGCCGCGATCATGAAACCGAGCTGCGAAATTGTGGAGTAGGCAAGCACACGCTTGATGTCATTTTGTGCTACTGCAATTGTTGCTGCGAAAATCGCAGTAAAGGCTCCGATGAAGGCGACGATTGCCATTGTCCTGGGATCGAGGCTGATCAACGGGAACATGCGGATGACTGCATACACGCCCGCCGAAACCATCGTCGCCGCATGGATCATAGCGCTGACAGGGGTCGGACCTTCCATCGCGTCGGGCAGCCAGACATGGAGTGGGAACTGCGCCGATTTACCAACCGTACCGATGAAAAGCAACAAGCCGATCAAGCCCGCTGCCGAGAAACCGAGGAAACCACTTGGCACCGAGGCTAAGGTATGTAAGACTTCCTCCGTAAAGATTTGTCGGAAAGAAAGAGTTCCAGTTGCGTAGTACAGGTATGCAATGCCAAGGAGCATGAACACGTCACCGATACGAGTCGTCATGAACGCTTTCACAGCTGCATTGCGCGCCGACTCTTTTGCATACCAAAAACCGATCAATAAATAGGAGCATAACCCCATAATTTCCCAGCCCACGAATAACGTGAGCAGGTTATCCGATAGGAGCAGCACATACATACCAAAGGCGAACAGTCCGATGAACGCGAAGAAGCGCGAGTACATCGGTTCCACCGACGGCACCACATGTTTGTGCCCGTGCTCTTCCACGGTCGCGCCATGAGGGGGTAAACCAGGGTGATCGTGATCACCTTTCGGTTGACCGTAGTTGTGATAACCCACGCTGTAAAGGAAGATCATCAGCACGGTCCACGCGACGAAGAACAATACCGCAGCGGTGAGCGGATCCACCAGCACGCCTATCCGGAACCAGGTGTCTCCGGTGGGTAGCCATGGAATGGATGATTCGAAGGGTTGCTTGCCTAGGTGTTCCACGCCGAGCGCACGCACAAAGACGAGCATGCTCATCAGCCAGGAAAGAAAGGCTGCGCCAACCGCGACCGTATGGCTCAGCCATTTGCTGCGGTTCGTGAAGAGCACGATTAAAGCGAATGCCAGAACAGGTGGAAGTGGGATCAGCCACATCAATGTCGTAGTTGCCATAAGTTACCTACCACTTCATCAAGTCAATTTCATCCGCCACAACAGTATTGCGACGGCGATATACAGAGATCACTAACGCCAGCCCTACAGCCACTTCTGCTGCAGCGACCGCGAATACAATAACTGCGAATACCTGTCCGGCGATGTAGTTCACGTCACCGTAGCGCCAGAATGCCGCCAGGTTGATGTTCACGGAATTGAGCATCAATTCAATTCCGAGCAGAATTGCCACGGCGTTCCTTCGAGAAAGGACGCCGAACAAGCCAATGCTAAAAAGCGCAGCGGCAAAAATGAGATACCAGGAAAGTGGGACCATGTGCGCCTCTTTTAATTCCGAAAGTCCCCTTTACGGGGATTGAACGCGACGTAAACCGCGCCCACCAATGCAGCTACTAATAGGACGGAGGCTACTTCGAACGGCAGGACGAATGCATCCGGCGAAACCAGCGCGTTGCCCAGCAGCGAGATCGAGTCATATCCTGAAGGAAGATCTGCCGCCGTTTTCGACAAGCCGTTCCAGCTCTGCAGGAGAACGAACAAACCACCGAAAGTAAGCAGGGAAAGCAGTGCGCCAAACCACCAATGGCCGTGATGCTGCGGACCCTGATCGCGCAAATCTTTGCGCGTCAACATGACTGCAAAGATAAAGAGAATCGCGATCGCACCGATGTACACCACTACCTGAACGACCGCCAGGAAGTTTGCGTGCAATAGAGCAAATGTCACCGCCACCCCAAAAAGAGTAGATACCAGCCAAAAAGCCGCGTGGACCAGATTACGCGTGGCCACGACCATGAAGCCGGAACCAAGCGTAAAAAGCGCCACGAGAAGAAAAGCGATTTGTTCACCAGTCATAATTGTTTGCTCCGTTTAGTGCTGTGCCGCTTCTGCTAAAGCCTCGGCCTTGGCTCCCTCGGTCCGCTCGCGTTGCTTGCGGCTGTAGGCGCGTGCAATCTCCAGGGCGATCCATGCCACGACGACATTGGAGAGGAACATGGCTGTTACGTAGAACCAGGTCGAGGTTCCGCTCAGCAGTGCATTCATCAAAGCCGTCACCATCAAAAGGACGAACGCCAGCGGCGTCAGGAATTTCCAGTTGAAGCCCAACATGTGGTCAATACGTATGCGCATCAGCGTGTATTTGACCCACATAATGATCCAGTAGCCAAGGAACGCTTTGAAGATAATGATGGCAATCGCCAGGAAAGGACTCACTCTCTCCAATCCAAAGAAGCGGTAGCCGCCAAAGAAGAGGATCGCCCAGAAGCCGCCAAAGGTAAAAGCATGCAAAAGCTCGCCTGCATAAAACATACCAAACTTCATGCCTGAGTATTCGATGTTATAGCCGGAAACTAATTCCGATTCACCTTCCGCCATATCGAAGGGCGCGCGCCCAAGCTCCGCAATGGCAGCGATCAAGAAGATCAACGCAGCGAGAGGAGCCAGGAAGAAATACCAAACATTTTGACTTTCGATGATTTTGCCCATCCCCATCGAGCCGGAAAAGATCGTTGGGATGAGAAGCATGGTCAGCATTGGAATTTCAAACGAGACCATCACCGCCACCTGACGGAATGCACCGATGAGTGCGAACTTGTTATTGGATGACCAGCCCGCCATGAGAATAGACAACGTGCCGATCGCCCCCGCCGCAATGATATAAAGAACGCCGATATTCAAATCCACGCCGAGAATGGTGGGAGCCAGCGGCACAACCGCCCATAGGATCAACACCGACATCATCGAGAGCATGGGCGCAATATTGTATATAACCTTATCAGCGCCACCGGGCGTGGTGTCTTCTTTGATCATCAGCTTGATAATATCGGCGAAGGGCTGGATCAAACCAAATGGACCCACGCGGTTTGGTCCGATGCGGTCTTGAAAGCGGGATACGACCTTACGTTCCACCCAGACAAGGAAGATGTCGAGCACCATCAACAAACTGATGAGTAGCAGAACACCGAGAAAACCAATCAGAATGCTCGCCGCAATCTCGGGCATACCCCAGCGGGTCAGGACGCCCAGCAGCCAATCTGCGGCTACTTTGAGAGGATCATTCCAAAAACTCATACGCTTCTCCTAAGTTGGCGGCACCCTGCCGCCGTACTACTACGAGCCAATCACCGCACTCCAACGGTCGTAACACAAATAAAAGGCTGAATAGACTAAGCCATTCAGCCTCTTTTCTTCATTTATTTGGATTTTATGCCCACTCCAGCATCCCCTTGCGCCACGTATAGATCAGGCCCGCAATGAGGATCAAGATGAACACGATGCCTTCCAATACGGCGAACAAACCGAGCTGCCCGAGCTTCACCGCCCAGGGGAACAGAAACACTGTTTCCACATCGAAGACCAGGAACACAAGAGCAAAGATGTAATACTGCGCCTTGAACTGCACCCAGCTATCTCCAACTGTCTCGATGCCGCACTCATAGGTTGTTTGCTTAATCGGATTGGGCTTCTTCGGACCAAGTACCCAGGCGGCGGCAATCGCACCAACCGGGATGATCAGCCCTACAAGAAAGAATAGACCAATATATATCCACGGACTCATATTCGCTCCATCACAAAAAGTTTCCAGGCGGCAAGATTGTACCATGAAGAACAAACCGGCACATCTTTAGCATGTCAATTTTTTTGGTGATATTCGTCATATTTTATGATTTTACGCGTTTTCTAAATAGAAGTTTAATAATGTCCTCAAAAAACGGGAAACCGATCAGAGTCCCCACCAGCGATCCAATCACCCCCGTCGAACGCGCCACATTCACTGGCAAACCTAGAAAGTTCACCGCCTCGATCTCGACCAGCTGAGCGGATACTGTTTTCTGGCTTTCTTCTCCGCTGACCTTATCCACGAAGCGCAGGTAGACCCAGATCGTCCCACGGTAAATTCCTGTTTCCGTTGGACGGACACTCCAGTAAAAGACCGCCGTCTGTCCCTGACTAATGGGCTCGCTGACCAGCTCACTGGGACGGACTTCCATCCCGGCTATATCAAATCGTGCCTCGGCAATAACACGATGGGTTTCATATAGATTTGGAATTTCGATGACTTCGCCTTTGACAATGTTGCCTTCCACTTCCGCCGTCGGTACAATGTTGCCGTTGTCATCTATTTCCAATGTCATGCGGACCACATCCGAATCGCCGGCGCGGACTTTGGGAGGGAATTCCAGCTTGAGGTAACGCCGCTCGGGCATAGCGGGTT
>DATHUN010000663.1:0-1638 GCA_035462205.1 Anaerolineales bacterium | reverse complement strand
ATTTTAGATGGCGATTGTAAGACCGGATTTCAAACTCCATCGCTTGCCTATGGCGCCAATTTCATCCTGCAGTTCGACGGAGTGAAGCGAGAAGACATTTTATGAAACGAAAGCTTCTGATTTGTTTTGTACTGGTCATCGTGCTTGCATCCTGTTCATCCCAAGAAACCCAAACAACCGAACCAACGGAGGCGGCTATGTCCCTGGCCCTCAAAAGCGACGCGTTCCTAAACGGACAATCGATTCCGGCCAAATATTCCTGCATCGGGAAAAATATTTCCCCTGCGCTCACATGGAGCAACCCGCCCGCAGGCACGCAGTCCTTTGCACTGATTGTGGACGACCCCGATGCACCGGCGGGCACCTGGGTCCATTGGGTGTTGTTCAACATCCCATCCACTACAACCAGTTTGGAAGAAAGCGCAGATATGAGTGCGGTTGCGGTTGGCAAAAATTCTTCTGGCAATATGCGTTACGATGGTCCCTGTCCGCCGAGCGGTACACATCGGTATTACTTCAAACTCTACGCATTGGATTCCATCCTTGATCTTTCCTCCGGTGCAAGCAAGGAACAATTGCTCACTGCCATGAAGGGACACATTCTTGCGCAGGGCGAATTGATGGGTACATTCAGTAAATGACAGCAGCCGACTCGCTCCTTCGACGCGCAAAACAACACGGCAACCCGGTCGTGCAAAACAATCGGGCGACATTTTTTTGGGAGGGGGATTCGGCGCCACACCTGATCGGGGACCTGACCGGTTGGGAGGAACATCCCAAGCCGTTCAAGCGACTCAAGACTACGCTCGAGTCCGCTTCCGGTAAACCGATCTGGTCCTGTTCCCTGACCGTTCCGCGCGACGCCTACCTGGAGTACGCCTTCCATGACCCCGTCACCCAGGAGCATTTTCTCGACCCGTGGAATCAAAATAGTATCAATAACGGAATGGGCAATCGCAACAACTTTTTCTACATGCCCGAGACCATGCCGTCCCCGTTCTCCATGCGCCGCGCCGATGTGCGCACCGGCTTAATGACTCGCCACCGCGTCGATGCTGGCTGGCTGCAGGACGACGGCGAGCGCGAGGTCTATCTCTACAAACCGCATGCCAGGGGACCATTCCCGCTGCTGATCGTTTACGACGGCCCCGATTATTTTCACCGCGCCCGGCTGACGACGATCGTCGATAATTTGATCGCCGATCAGCGAATCCGTCCGATTGCGATGGCGTTCCTGCAAAATGGAAAGCGAAACCGCAGCGTCGAATACTTTTGCTCCGATGCAACTCTCTCCTGGCTCGACGAGGATGTTTTGCCGCTGGCGCGTCAGCATCTCCGTCTGGTCAATATCAAAGCGAACCCAGGCTCGTATGGTGTCCTGGGTGCGTCCGCAGGGGGATTGATGTCCCTGTATACCGGCTTGCGGATGCCGGAAATCTTTGGAAACGTGTTGTGCCAATCCGGCGCATTTTCCATCCATGGACGCGATCTCGCCGTGGTGGACCTGGTGCGCTATGAACACGCTCGCCAGATCAAGATCTGGATGGATATTGGTCAGTTTGACGACTTATTGGAAGATAAACGTCGAATGATAGGCTTATTGAAGGAAAAGAATTAAAACGTCACCTATCGCGAATT
>DATHUN010000662.1:0-4043 GCA_035462205.1 Anaerolineales bacterium | reverse complement strand
TGTACTGACATGGCCCGACGTGATCCGCTTGAAGGCGATGGAGGACGATGAAATGGTTGGATTCATCGCCGGTGATCCGCGTCCCGCGCAGGGTGTCACCTGGATCGCCACCATCGGCGTGGACCCGCGCTACCAGCACCGCGGCTTCGGTCGTGCTCTGCTGCGCGCCTGCGAAGAACAGATTAAGTTTCCGCGCGCGCGACTGACTGTCCGCATTTCGAACGATAAGGCAATTTCGCTGTACGAAAAAGAAGGCTATCGAACCGTCGATATTTGGAAGCGCTACTACAACGATGGCGAAGATGGCCTGGTGATGGAAAAGATTTTGGACAATGGTAGTGAGATATAATCTCGATTGATGAGTTCTGAAACACCGCATAGCGTCCCGACCGCGGGATTACTGCCTCCTACCTGGGTTGACCGCCAAACCTCATTCGAAAAAATGGTTGCAGATTTATCAGCTCATTCGCGTGTCGCCGTGGATACCGAATCGAACAGTCTGCATGCCTACCGCGAGCAGGTCTGCCTGATCCAATTTTCGACCCCGGACACCGATTACATCCTGGATCCCTTTGTCTTTGAAGAACTGAGCGCCTTAGGTCCCCTGTTTAGTAATCCCCGAATTGAAAAAATATTCCATGCAGCGGAATATGACCTGATCTGTCTGAAGCGTGACTTTGGATTTGAATTCTCCAATCTCTTTGATACCATGTATGCGGCCCGCGTGCTCGGCTATCAGTTTGTGGGGCTGGACAACATGCTGTCTGAAAAGCTGAATATCAAGGTGGATAAGCGCCACCAGAAAGCAGATTGGGCTGCCCGGCCGCTGACTCCTTCGCAAATTGACTATGCCCGCTTTGACACGCATTATCTTTTTCAATTGCGCGACATTTTGGAGAAGGAGCTCGAAGAAAAAGGACGCCTGCAGCTGGCGCGTGAGGACTTTGCCCGCGCCACCAAGGTGGAACAACCACGCGAGAAAGTGAACGGATCGTCCTGGCGGCGCTTCAGCGCCCGTAAGGATATTTCTCAGCGTGAGCTGACCATATTAAGTGAGCTGTGCAACTTTCGCGACCAGATCGCAGAGCACATGGATCGTCCGCCATTCAAAGTCGTCGACGATGACACCCTTTTGGCTATCGCCCATAACCTGCCGGAAAAAGATGTAGACCTGGCGGCGATCGGTTTGACCCCGAAGCAGATCCGTTTATGGGGCGATGAGATCTTGGCGGCGGTCAAGCGCGGCAGCAACGCGCCATTGGTCGAACGGGAGCAGGTCCGTCGGCCGAGCGATACGATGCTCCGGCGGCTAGAAAAACTCAAAAATTGGAGAAAGATGCGGGCGAAGGAGATGGGCGTTGAGTCCGACGTCGTTCTACCGAAAGTGTATTTGAACTCTCTGGCGGAAAATCCACCCCGTACCATCGATGCTATGAAATCGTTCCTCGCTGATTCCCCCTGGCGATTCCAGCAATACGGTGCACAACTCTTAAGACTTTTGGGAGGCTGAAATGCGGCTCAATTTTCATGGCGCGGCACAGACGGTGACCGGTAGCCAGCATCTGTTAGAAATCAACGGTCATCGCCTTCTGCTGGATTGCGGACTGTATCAGGGACGGCGTGAGGAAACCTACCAACGAAATTTGAACTTTGCCTATGACCCACGCAAAGTGGACGCAGTCATCCTTTCTCACGCGCACATCGATCATGCAGGCAATCTTCCCAACCTCGTTCAGGATGGATATGAAGGTCCTATTTACGCCACCCGCGCCACTGTGGACCTGGCGACCGTGATGCTGGCCGATTCGGGGCGCATCCAGGAATCGGATGCTGAGTTCGTAAACAAGAAACGCCTCGCTCGCGATCAGGAGGCGATTGAGCCCTTATACACCGAAGCCGATGCGGCGCGCGCGGCGCGGTTGTTCCATGCCTTTGATTACGATCAGCCATTTGTGCCGATGCCGGGCGTGGTGGCACGCTTTGTCGAAGCAGGACATATCCTTGGGTCGGCGGCGATTTCCTTGGAAATCGAAGAGAACGGACGGAAGGTCCGTTTCTGGTTTTCCGGTGATATCGGGCGATATAAGCTGCCGCTATTACGCGACCCCGTCTTGCCGACCGACGTGGATTACCTGTTGATGGAATGTACCTACGGCGATAAGCCGCATCATGATCCGAGCCAGGCCTTTGAGGAATTCCACGACGTTGTCAATCGGACGATCCAGCGCGGCGGCAAAGTGATCATCCCGGCTTTTGCCGTGGGTCGTACACAGGAACTGGTCTATCATTTGAATATGATGATGTTCACCAAAGATGTCCCGCCCGTGCCGGTCTTTGTGGATAGCCCGTTGGCGGTCAACGCTTCGCAAGTGTTCCGACAGCACCCCGAAGTTTTTGACGACGAGACGCGCTGGTTTGTGCAGCAAGCGCAACATCCCGCGCTTGATTTTAAGCTGCTGACCTACATCCAGACGGTGGAGGAATCGAAGGCGCTCAATTTGCGTAAAGATCCCATGGTGATCATCTCTGCTTCGGGAATGGCAGAGACGGGACGCATCCTCCATCACCTCAAGAATAATATTGAAGATCCAAGGAACACGGTTTGCATTGTTTCATGGCAGGCGCCAAATACGCTCGGCCGCCGCCTGGCAGACCGCGAGAAACAAGTCAGGATTTTCGGTGAGCCATACACCGTTAAAGCCGAAATCGCCACCATTGGCGGACTCTCCGGTCACGCCGGGCAGGATCTGTTGATTCGATATGCAACCAATGTGAAGGATACCGTAAAGAAAATCTTCCTCGTGCACGGCGAAGCTGTCCCGGCCGCGGCGCTAACGGAAAAATTGAGGCAACAAAATATGCAGGCAGTCTTTTATCCGGCTTTACATTCCAGCGTGGAGCTGTAGCCGTGCGCAGTCGAAGCGCTTGAAGTAGGATATAATACCCGCCGCAACAGAATAACTGGGAAGGTGCCAGAGTGGTTGAATGGGACGGTCTCGAAAACCGTTGTGGGCCTCGTGTCCACCGAGGGTTCGAATCCCTCCCTTCCCGCCAGAAAATGCGTCCACGAGGACGTATTTTTAATTTCCCGTGGCATAATTATTCGATAACAAGTGCACCGGTCGTTCGTTTACGCCCATGGAAGGACAGAAAATGGATATAGCAGAGCAACCCACGTGTGGGAAAGGATTGGCGGAAAATTCGGTGCTCCCGGCCACACTGAGCAGTCTGATTTCCGCCATGGCAGAAAACCTGGCCGTGCATATGAAGGCACTCGATCTGACCGATTCAAATTCGCAAGCGGAACACCAAGCCTATGAAAGACTTGTCAAGGAGCTGCGGGAAGCTGCCGTTAGCCTGCAGTGGGCTGCCAACGAAATGGCTGGCTACCGTGATTTACCTATGGGCAGACATGATCAGGTTGCCATGACCCAACCCGAAGTGCGCAACGCCTTTGCCAAATTCGTAGCCCACAAGCATGAGCTTCTCACGTTGCTGGATCAGACCGCCGATCGCGATCGTCAACTATTAGAGATGATGCGCACACAATCGGCAGAATAAACCATAAACCAAAGATGAACAATCTGGCCACCAAAGCCTTCCTGGGACTCTTCCAACTAATTCTCATCATTGCCCTGTTGCTTTTTGTACCGGCTTGGTCCTTGCGCTACTGGCAGGCATGGGTCTTCTTGTCGGTGTTTTCTATCTCGGTTTTCATCATTACCCTATATTTTTTACGAAAAGATCCAAAGTTGCTAGAGAGCCGCACACAGGCGGGACCGGTCGCAGAGCAGCAAAGAAGCCAGAAGATCATTCAATCGCTGGCGAGCATTTTCTTCATTTTGCCATTCCTCCTCTCCAGCCTCGACCACCGCTTGGGCTGGTCCACGGTTCCATTTCCCTTGGTCATTCTTGGCGATGTACTGGTCGCTCTGGGATTGTCTATTGTCTTTCTGGTGTTCCGAGAAAACACATTTACGTCTGCTACCATTGAAGTGCAGGAAGAACAACGCGTCATTTCCACAGGACCGTATGCGATTGTT
>DATHUN010000661.1:0-3543 GCA_035462205.1 Anaerolineales bacterium | reverse complement strand
TAGCAGGGAAGTCCAAAGGAGCAACTAACGGTTTGGCAATGCAGGCTTACAAGGAGCTAACGGGCAAAGGAGTACATGAAATCTTTACTTTGGTCGGAGCCTTTATTCTTTCGTCTTCCCCCATTGAGCTTTAGCCAAAGGTCACGAATTTCTTGCCGCGGGCATCTGGTTTCACTGTCCAAATCTTATCCAGGTGTGGAGGTATTTCTCTCTAATTAATATATACCATTCATCGCTGCGAAAACCGTGTGGATTGAAGCCTTGCCTATAAATGCTAGGATCGCATAGGGTGATGTGCTGACCCTCAGCACATCACCCTATGTACAGTATCTAATTGGTGCACGGAAGACTAACCGTTTTGTTCAAGTCAGGAACTAAAAATCCTTAATTATTAGGACTTCACCGCTGCTGACATTACCCATATCGGCGGAGAAAGCGGATTCTGGTGTGAAGTTCATCCCCATACCAATTATCGTCCCGCTTGCTTCTGCTTGTCGGAAGGTCCCCATAAAACGGTAGTTAGCTTGAAGCCGGGTTCGTTGACCTTCTCACGATCCTTGACAGTCGAGGTTTCGCCTACGCCCGTCCAGCTCACGTGTATGTCCACTGGGAAGCTCGCACCGCTGACAAAATCACCCACAAGGACCGTTGTAGCTAAGGTTGCCTGGTTGATCTTTTTGTCAATGACGAAGTCATCAGGTGCCAGAGTATCGAAACCAAACGCGTCGAGCAGGTATTCGCCAGTACAGTGATTGAACTGGAGTATGTTTACGACGACGGTTGAATCCGCTGCGGGTTTGCCATCCTGTTTCACCTTCCCCTCCTGACCGGCCACATAAACGAAAGTTTCGACACATCCCGTCTCATCGAAGGTGCTAAAGAATGCCTCGGCAAACTGGCCTTTGAAACTGAAGTGGAAGGTCTCCGTTTTTGCGGCAGCCGGGGTCACCGAGAGGGATAAAGCCATACCGAGAGCCAGAACAATCAGAGCGATCCGTCGCAGCATATTTACCTCCTTTTCAAAACGTAGAAAAGACCCTGATGAAGACGGTTCGGTCGTCCTTTCATCGCCTTGTCCAAACCCGATTCGCGATGTGCTTTGATCATTATAGCAAGCCGGAAGAAGCGGTTCAAGTTAATGAAATAATTCACGTTTAAGCGACCGCCCTCAAGCGCATGGAAAGTAGCCGCGAAAACAATCCCGGCTGAAAATTTAATGAGAATACTTTAAAACAGAAACTTTTCGATTACAATTTTCCCACTATGACATTTCTATCTCGACGCGAGTTCCTGAAACTGGGTGGATTGAGTCTTGGCTCATTGACGTTTACTCCATCGTTGAGTAATTATCTCAACTTCGATGATAGTAATCTGGTGCGGGTAGCCACAAGTTCTGTCAGCGTCTATAGCCGGGCAAGTGATAAGAGCTCGATCGTTTCTACTTGGTATAAAGACGAATTGCTTCGCGTCTACGAGGCAGTAACGGCTGACGAGCCTGTGCTGAATCCCATCTGGTATCGCGTCTGGGGTGGATACGTCCACCGGTCCCATTTGCAGCGAGTCAAAATCCTTTACAATGAAGCGCTGCCGGCGCTCGGTCTCGACGAAGGTTTGCGACGACCGGTGGAAGTGACGGTTCCGTTCACCGAACCGCAGCGCACGAGTAAAACCTATGGCTGGCAAAAGCTTGGTTTCCGTCTATATTATGGATCGGTTCATTTGATCGAAGCCATCGATGCAGGTCCCAGTGGGGAGCCCTGGTATCGCGTCGTCGATGACCTGGCAGGCATCTATTATATTAACCCGCTCCACGTACGTCCCATTCCATTCGAGGAATTAGCGCCGATTTCGCCGGATGTTCCGCTTGAGAAAAAGCGTATCGAGGTGAATCTAACCACGCAAACATTGACGGCTTATGAGTTTGATAAGGAAATACTCAAAACGAACATCTCTTCGGGACTCCCTAATGGTCCTCGTGGAAAGGACGGCCTCTCTACAAAAACTCCGCAGGGTGATTTTCGTATCCTTGAAAAAGATCCTGCCAAACACATGGGGAATGGCAATCTCTTTGCAGATGCCGATGATTACGAACTACCCGGCGTCCCCTGGACTTGCTTTTTCACCACCCAGGGTCATGCCTTTCACGGCACTTATTGGCATGACAATTTTGGCACACCCATGAGCCATGGCTGCGTCAACATGCGGACCGAGGAAGCCAAGTGGTTATTCCAGTGGGCGTTGCCGAAACATGAGATCGGCAAACCCACAAACCGCGGCTACGGCACCGCAGTGCATACTTATTACTAGTACTCGCACAATCCAAGACACCAGGGAACAGATCCAATATGCTAACGAATTCGCCAAACCAATTAAGCTTGGTGGAGTGCTCGGTATGCCCGAACTGACCTGGCGAGGTAAGGGGTTAGCGCCTAGCGCGCCGGCATCTCTTGTACGAGATTGCATCATCTATCCCCATGGCATAGGCTATCCAGGCGACGAAATCGAGAATCGCTTATTGCTGGGCGATAATTTGTCGGTCATGACCGCCTTGCTGCCCGAATACGAGGGGCGACTCAATCTGATCTACGCCGACCCTCCGTTTTTTACCAATCGCAAATATTCTGCCCGCATCGGGCGCGGCGAAGACTCGCGTAAGCCGGGCCAATGGCAGATGGCGGAAGGATATCCTGATAATTGGAATGGGCTCGACGCCTATCTCGATTTTCTTTACCAGCGCCTGGCCGTGATGTACCGTTTGCTGGCTCCAAACGGTACGCTGTATCTCCACCTCGACTGGCATGCCGATTCGTATGCGCGTTTGCTGCTCGACGAGCTCTTTGGCACTGACCATCTTTTGAACGAAATCATCTGGGCGTATCATGGTCCCTCGCCGATCCGGCGTGCATTCAACCGCAAGCACGATACGATTCTTGCCTACGTCAAGAACGAGGCATACACATTTAACGTGGACGCTGTTCGCGAGCCTTATAACCAAAACACCGTCAAGACCTTCAACTCGTCAGCCAAGGCTGGCTTCGGAAAAGTGCCAGATCTGGAGCGAGGCAAAGTGCCCGAGGATTGGTGGTATTTCCCGGTGATTGCGCGGTTACACAGTGAACGGACAGGGTATCCGACCCAGAAACCCACTGCGCTGCTCGAACGAATCATTCTTGCTTCCTCGAATCCCGGTGACCTGGTCGCGGATTTTTTTTGTGGATCCGGCACCACGCCCTATGTTGCCTCGAAACACGAACGCAAATTCCTTGCCTGCGATGAAACCTTCCGTGCGCTTCATACCACCCGCAGCCGATTGGCTGATCTATCGTCCGCGTTCTCGCTGGAGCATGATGCGGCGGTGCCGCTTGCCATGAGTGCAAATCCAAAGTCCGTGAAGGTTGAAATCTCAGATCAATCTGTTTGTCTGAAGACAAAACTCGATCTGGATTACTGGGAGGTCGATCCGGCCTGGGATGGAAAGACCTTCCGAAGCGCGGTGCAAGCGAAACGTCCGGCACGAAGGGGTGGAATTCCCCACGAATTAAA
>DATHUN010000660.1:0-6895 GCA_035462205.1 Anaerolineales bacterium | reverse complement strand
GGCTCGTGCATGAGATTGCGCCAGGGGCACAGGAGAAGATCAGCTACCAGATGCCGACGTTCACACTGCATGGAAATTTGGTCCATTTTGCGGCATTCCAGAAGCACATCGGTTTTTATCCCACCCCCAGCGGCACGGAGAAGTTCAAGAAGGAAATTGCTTCTTATAAAGCGGCAAAAGGCTCGATCCAGTTTCCCCTGGATCGACCGATTCCCTATGAGCTCATCACGAAGATTGTGAAATTTCGGGTACAGGAAAACCTGGCAAAGGCAAAAAAGCAAAAGTAATTCTCACCGGATGTACTTCATTATCGCAGGTCAATTGACCTGCGCTTTTTGTTTCAACAGTTCCTGATACACCTCCAGGATCTGGCTGGCGATTTTTTCCCAGGCGTAATCCTGTGCGTATTCCACCGCCCGCTGGCTCATTCTTGCATGCAGTTCGCGATCGTTCAGCAGCCAGGAAATCTTTTCGCACAACATCTCCGGCTCCTGGTCCGGAATCGTGAATCCCGTTTCACCGTCTCGCACCAGATACGCCAGCCCGCCCACTTCCGAGGCAATCACCGGAGTTCCACACGCCATGGCTTCCAGAGCGACCATCCCAAAGGATTCGTAATGCGAAGGCATAACGACCACCTCGGCAGCCGAATAATAGTAAGGAAGTTTATCCTGGTCGCGCTTGCCAAGAAAAACCACGGTTTGTCCGATGAATAAATCGTCGCATAACTTTTGCAGGCGCGCCATTTCCGAGCTCATTTCCTGCGGACTGGCGGCCGGGTCACCCCCGATGATCGCCAGATGGACCGGTCGCGCCTGCTTTAGCTGCACGCAGGACATTGCCTGAATGAGCGTATCCACTCCTTTGAGCGGTTCGATGCGGCCCACAAACAGGATCATCCGGTCATCCGGTTTCAAGCCGACGTACATCTTCGCTTCATCGGCTGGGATGGGATAGAAGTGACTCACATCCACACCCGGTGGAATGACGACCAGCTTATTGGCTGGCGCTTTATACAGGAAGCGCAATTGGGTCACCTCTGCGATGGTCGCCGCGACGATCCGGTCGGCGCGGCGCAGGACCTGCTTCTCCCCCTGAATGCGATACTCGCCTTCGCGTTCGGCCTCGCTCTGCGCAATGCGGTTCTTCATCTCGCCCAAGGTGTGGAACATGTGAATGATCGGCGTCCCGCCCCAAAAGTCCGCCAGCGAAGCGGCAGCGATCCCGGACATCCAATAATGGCTGTGGATGATGTCGTACCTGATTCCCTTGTCGCAGGCGAACTTCTTGATTCCCTCCACGAATTCAGGGATGTAATTTGCCAGCTCCTGCTTGGAAACGGGGTGCTCCGGCCCCGCCGGCACATGGACGACGCGATTGCCATAACCAAGCTCATGGAGCACGTGAGGCACATGATCGTCCTGCGAGCGCGTAAAGACATCCACATGGATGCCCATTTTCCCCAGTTGCCGTGTCAATTCACGAACATATACATTCATCCCACCCGTATCCTTGCCGCCGAGCGTCGCCAGCGGACAGGTATGGTAGGAGATCATCGCAATTCGAAGCATAGTAGTTTCACCAGGGTTCAGACGTTGTGTACAACGAAAAACTTGCGTTTGATGTCATTACCCCGCCTGGTTTCGGCGGGGTTGCCCGTTGCCTCAGGCTCGATCTTAGGCATGGCTTCAACCCGATATTTTGTAGGGGCTATTTCTAGCAAGCAATCCTTAGATATCATTTAAAGGATAATCGCTTAAGCCATTTTCTATGACATACTCGTTATATCTCAATCCTGCGTCTTCCTCCGTGTCAAAGCAACCAAGATGAATTAATTTCCGGTTTACCGTGATCAATGTTCTAAATTTTCTGCCTACTTTGCTGACTCCATGGTATTTTGAAGTCGCGTTTTCATATTTGACACCAAAGAACGGATTTCTTTTTCCTTTTTTGCTTCTGAGATTTTTTGCTTCGTTTCTTGGGAATGAGCAAGTCCTCGATGAGACGCACTCATCTTTTTCAACGTTTCTATTGTGTTTCTCCTTCCCCAGGAAGGATGATTTTCACCTGTTAGCCCGTAAAGGGGATGTGCCTCCCCAGCGCTTTGACCATCGGCGCCAAATGTAAGGTTGTAGCCGCCCACGGACCGGTGGGTACCAAGTTTTCGGATATAGAATTCTTCCAATTCGTTCAATTCATTCGGTTCGCAATAACACATGATTTTCTTTTCAAACGCGTCATATCCATATTTTTCTATCGCGCGGTTTAATGCTTCGCTATCACTATGGTTACGCAGCATTCGATAATGAACATCAACAGATTTTCCAACATACTTCGGAACACCCCCAAGCGACCAGAGATATATTCCACTTCTTTTCATACTTTTCAACCGCCTTGTGACGATTATGGTAAAATATTGCCCGTTCTTATTAGAACAAACCGCCACCGTGGCTCAGCTGGCTAGAGCAGTCGATTCGTAATCGACCGATCATGGGTTCGAATCCCATCGGTGGCTCAAAAAGAATTCCGAAACCCTAGCTATTTCGGAGTTCTTTTTATTTTCAACCTCATCGTAAATTGATAACCACCATGTCATTCTGAGCGAAGGGGGCGGAGACCCTTCGCCAAAGAGCGGCTCAGGGTGACATCGGTGAGTTTTGTCCTCGAATTCAGGTACTCTCTATTCTCCCTAAGTCCACACGCATAATAGTTACACAGCGCGAGGACGGCGCTCCTCCCTTCTACCGTTCCCGGTCGTTGATCCGCCAGCTTAATGCAGTAAAGCGCTGGGCAACCTTGTTGTTGTGCACTGCCATGCTGAGCGCGCGACGGTTTCCTGTCAGCACACAAAGTTTGCTGGCGCGTGTCACCGCGGTATAAAGCAGATTGCGCTGCAGCATCATGTAATGCTGCGTCACGACCGGCATCACGACCACCGGAAATTCCGAGCCCTGCGCCTTGTGCACAGAGACCACATACGCCAGCGCCAGCTGATCGGCATCGCTCCAATCATAGACCACCTTCCGACCCTCGAAATCCACGCTAAGGGTTTGCTCGATCATATCTATCGACCGGATGAAACCAATGTCGCCGTTGTAGACTTCCTTGTCGTAGTTGTTTTGGGTCTGCATGATCTTGTCGCCGGTGCGGAACAGCGTCCCATACAGTTGGCGCTCCGCCCTATGGGCAGCCGGGGGATTCAGTTGCTCCTGCAAGCGCTCGTTGAGGGCAGTCACTCCTGCCGGTCCGCGGTAGAGAGGCGCCAGCACCTGGATATCATGAATCGCCTCAAAGCCGAACTTCTGCGGGATGCGTTCGCTCACGATCTGGACCACCCAGTCCGCGGCTTCGGTCGCATCCTCTGCCGGAAAGAGAAAGAAATCCCGGCTCTCTTTCGAGAAAATGGGGACGTTGCCCCGATTAATGAGGTGCGCATTGGTGATGATCTGCGAATTTGCCGCCTGCCTGAAGATGGTGCCGAGGCGCGTCACAGGCAGAGCGCGGCTATCGATCAAATTGCGCAGCACGTCGCCCGCGCCGACCGCCGGGAGCTGGTCCACATCGCCGACAAACAGGAGCTGCGTTCCCGGGCGCAGCGCCTTCAGCAGATTGTTCGTCAGCAGCAGATCCAGCATGGACGATTCGTCCACGATCAGAAAATCTACGCTGAGGGGGTTTTCATCGTTGTGCTTGAACCCTTCGACCGGGGAAAACTCCAGCAGGCGATGGATCGTGCCGGCCGGACGACCGGTCGCTTCGGACAAGCGCTTGGCGGCTCGACCGGTCGGGGAAGCGAGAGCATAGCGCCGCTGACCTGCTTCGAGGATACGGATCAATGCTTTCAGACAGGTGGTCTTTCCCGTTCCCGGACCACCCGTCAGGATGCTGACCGGATGCGACAGCGCCATCGCCAGAGCAGACTGTTGTTCCTCCGATAGATCCTCCCCGGAGGAACGAAGCTCCCCTGTGGAAATCGGTTGGATATTGGCGCTCGCCAGCCTCTTCAAGCGCTCTGCCACGCCCCTCTCACCAAAATAGAGTGGACTCAAATAGATGACCGGGATCCTGTAATCCGCCTGCGACTCTCCGACCGCGGCCATTCCTGTTGTTACAATATTTTCCGGAACCATATCGAGGCGGATCCGATCTTCCTGCGCCAGCTCTTCCAGTGCCGGAGCGATCCGTTCCGCTGGAACGCCCAGTAATTCCACTGCCTTCTGGGCGAGCATCTCTCTGGGCATATACACATGACCCTGCTCGATCATTTCGTTCAGCGCAAAGACGATCCCTGCTTCAATGCGGGACGGGTGATCGCTGGCTAAACCCATGGCTTGCGCAATCCGGTCTGCGGTTTTGAACCCCACGCCATAAATGTCGCGCTCCAGCTGGTACGGGTTCTTTTGCACCGTTGCCAGCGCCTCATCCCCATACGTCTTGTAAATCTTGACCGCCAGGTTGGTGCTGACCCCATGCCCGTGCAGGAACACCATGATTTCCTGGACTTGTTTCTGTTCCTCCCAGGCAGCCGTGATCTTTTGAACGCGATCCCTGCCGATCCCCGCAACCTCCAGCAGGCGCTCCGGCTGCTGCTCCACAATGTCAAAGGTCTTTTCCTGGAAGCGGCTGACGATCCGTTCCGCCAGTTTGGGACCGATACCTTTGATCAATCCCGAACCGAGGTAGCTCTGAATGCCCGCCACAGTCGCGGGCAGGGTCTGTTCACAAACTTCTGCTTTGAACTGCGAACCATGCTTTGGATGCTTATCCCAACGCCCCTGTAATTGGATATGAGCGCCGGGCGAAAGCTCTGGCAGACTGCCAACGACTGTGATCAAGTCCTCTTGATTCGGAAAATGCCCTCTGCGTGAGCCAGACTGCGATTCCGCCCGCAGACGTAGAACCGTATATCCATTTTCCGGATTGTAAAAGGTGATGCGCTCGACGGCGCCCGATATGCTATCCATACTTTAAGTATATTCGAAGGAGGCTGTGTTGGGCGTACTCACTGAACCTATCTATTCGTTTTTCCTAGCCCGACTCTTCAAACCGCCATCGGGTAGCAGTCTCATGATAGTTCCGTTCCAGCCAGGTAAATGCCAGCCGCGGCAGCAACTTGAAAACCACTTCGATATCAACGTTGATCTGATCACCATCATATTTTTCTGAGTAAATAGCTGCTAACTTAGAAAGAGAATGCTCATCAACGACCTCTACGACGCGACTCTGGAACGACACTACATCATCGCCGCTTTCAAGATGGATTGCCACTTTGGGATTGGCGAGAAGATTGCGCCCTTTCTTCGATGCTCGCTTGGTCACAAAGTAAAGCTGGTTGTCGATCCAAACACCCCATACTGGCAAGGCATGTGGATATCCATCCGGTGAGACACTGCAAATCCAATAATTACGGGATGCACGTAGCTGCTCACCGATGCTCTCCCAATCCGGTGGTGTGTGCCGGGTAGCCGAACTGAACCCGTAGGATTCAGGAATGCGCGGGCGTTCTGGTATTGGAATAAGCATATGCTGTAAAACTCCATTACAACTCGCTTGTCGTGTGTCTGATTCTTGAACTACAAATCTCTGCCGCCTGCCCCGGTTGTTTGGTGCCGGGGTTCCGGGACGACGCGAAGCGCCTTCGAAGGAGCCTATGTTCCTGAGGCGTTTTCCCAAACAATTCTCGAGGAACAACGTTAGGCGCTGGCTCTTGCTTGCTGGAAAACCCGCTCAAGGTTGTGCACCGTCTTGTGCATTGCCCGTTCAACGGATCGTTTAACCAGCAATCTATCGAAGAGACCCGCAACACCCTGTCTGGCTTCATATTCCACGACAAGACGATATTCGCAACCATCCAAAGCAGCGTTGAAGAGTCGTTCATGGCGAACATCGGGCAAGCCTTGTTGACGACTGATGTAAGCGACTCGCGCGTCCTTCTGGAACTCTTTCAGTTCCATGTGTAAAGCGCGTTCGCGATTGAGTAGCTTGATCACGATGGTTACTTTATCCATCGGGCGGCTCCATCTCGCCGAGGGATTTTCAATCCGAATGAAATCTGGCCAATACGCAGGCCAATTTTTCATGTCGGTGATGTAGGCAAATACCTCAGCAACAGAGACAGGGAAGGTGTGACTCACTTCGATGCGTACCATGAGAACCTCCTTCTTTATACTTAACCTTACAGAATTCTCCATGCAGCGCCTGACGGCTGGCGACCGCGAATCATTGACCGTAATTGTGTTCCGGCATGCAGGCTAACGACGAGTTATACAGTATGATGCTGTGAATTGTTCCTGTGCGGAATGTTATATGGCGCGTGACTGCATAATAGACTATCTACAAAACTTTCGTAATCGAACGGTCATCGGTTCCGATCCTATCGATGGCTCAAACCAGGCCGTGCATTCTTGCGCGGCTTTTTTATTTTCACCAATAAGTTACAAGCGCATTGACAGTGAAACTTAATCTCTTATAATGCGTCCAGTATTGCAAGAGTACCACAAATTCCAATCGTCAGAGGAGGTAGCCATGTTGAAGGTCAGATACGTGAAGTTCTTGATTCTGTTCATCTTGTTATTTAGTTTACTGGCTGGCACCATCGGCACGGGCGCGGCTCCGCAAAGCGCCTTGTCGGTCACCATCGCTGCAGACAAGCCGGACTTTGCATCTGCAGAAGCAGTCCTGCTCCACGTAACGGTTACCAACACCGGACATAAGCCGGTCAAGGTTCTCAAGTGGTATACGCCTTTTGACGATGTGGAGGAGCCCCTCTTCAAAGTTACGCGGGATGGCGCGGCGGTGGAATATGTGGGAGCCCATTTCAAGCGCCTTGCTCCTACGGGCAATGACTACCTCAACCTGAAGCCCGGCGAAAGTTTCTCTCGTACGGTCGATCTGG
>DATHUN010000659.1:0-5927 GCA_035462205.1 Anaerolineales bacterium | reverse complement strand
GCCAGCAAAACAACTGCCACACCAAGAACAAGAATCGTCTTAACCGTTTTATTCACAACGCCTCCGATAGTTATAAGCCATAACGATACTATGAAGGCATTAAAGAATGCTGAATTGCGTATATGAACGGTGTAAAATCTTTGTCCGCTTTCCCCGCAATTGTGAAGGTCTAAACTTCCTTTTTTGTCGTTTTTTGAAGTGCTTCGATCTTTTGATGCAGCTCGTCTATCGATCGATTCGCCTCATTATCGAGCGGCTTACTCAACCCCTGCTTAAACGCGGACATCCAGTCTGAGCCGCCGCTTTTTGCCCAGCCGCGCGCAACAGCATACATTATCAAGTTGGCGCCGATAATCAGGGCGACGAAGATTAACGCGCCAATAATCGCTTTATCAGAGTCCATAATTGCTTCTCCAAATCTTTTAGGCAAGCCGCTAACGACAGTCAATCACCAAGCAAAATGGGTAAATCTCGCCAATCGGTAAATACGCCACTCGCATCGGGCGTGGGAATGTCGCTGCCGTATAAAAGACTTGCCATACCCACTTCTAGCGCGGCGCGGGTAGTACGCGGCAAGTCATCGATCATCACACATTTACGCGGGTCAGGCTCATCAGCGAGGTCCATGGCGATGGCAAAGGATTCGGGCATCGGCTTGCAGTACGGCGCGACCGCGTTAATATCGATGATCGTTTCAAAAATATCATCCAGCTCGAGCGCTTTCAGGACACGTTGGGCATGCGGAACGTCTGCATTGGTAAAAATGAAGTTGCGAGTTGGCAGGTGGCTCAACACCTCCCGCAGCACCGGGTTCGGCTTCAGGAAATCCTGGAGAGGCAGGTTGTGTACATACGCCAGATAATCGGCAGTATCGACCTGGTGATGTTCTTGGAGACCACGCAGCGTAGTCCCGTAGGTCTTGAAGTATTGCTCGCGTAAAGTAGGAATATCGGATTCAGGGATGGAAAGTCGTTCACGCATAAACAGGTTCATGCGTTCCTTGATGGAATGCCAGAGACCTGTCGAAGCAGGATAGAGCGTATCGTCAAGGTCAAAAAAGAGAGTCGAAAATCGCATGGCGTGATTATACCTGTGCACTGTAGGTCCGGCTTTTAGCCGGACGTCACTTTGAAATTTGGAGTTTGGCGGGTTGAAAACCCGCCCTACGAAGATTTTAACTTTTCATTGAAAAACTGGATGGTGTTTTGAATGAATTCTTGGTCGCCATCCCCGTAAAAGGTATGCGGCATATTCTCATAATATTGACATTGCACATCTTTTCCGAGCAACTGCAGCTCACCGCAGGTCGTGACCGACCAGTCCAGCGGCACCAGTCCGTCGGCCGTGCCATGATGGATGCTGACCGCGGCAGTGATGTTCGCGAAGAAGTACATTGGTGAGATGGCGGTCAGCGCCTCGATCGGAACATTCAATTCTTCGAGCCCGCGCGTCTGCCCGGACCATTCGCGGATGGCGGCGTAGTTCTTTTGCTCGTCCCCGCTCATCGCCGCGTACAGCACGGCGGCTTTGACATCCTCGCTGACCGTGATCACACGCGTCGTGATGCCGCCTCCCATGCTGTGCCCCCACATGCCGATTGCATCTGAATTTGCGTTTCTGAGTTGGTCTGTCAGGCCGCTTTGTGATTTGACCAACGCGATTAAATTCAACACATCGATCGCCATGCCCACCCGGAAAAGATTCTCACCATCCTGCGACGGTCGATAGCCGCGTAGATTGGGATGAAATACAATATACCCTGCGCTGGCGAGCGCATCGGCATAGTGGGTGGTGTAATCAAGGGTATTGTAAATGGCGGGATCAATATATCCATGCAAAGCAATAATGACCGGATGCACTTCATTGTCATTGGGAATGTTTGCAAAACCATAAATGTTCAAGCCATCACTCGGATAACGGATGAGATAACGTGTGAAAAATGCATTTTGATCCACTACTTCCAAGAATTCGATCTGTCCGCCACCGTAGCTTCGAGAGCGAAGATATGCATTACTCCATGTGTAATATGGATCGGGCGTTGGCGAGACAGCAGGTGCAGCCGTTGGCGTCCCGGTGGGAAGTACAGTCGCAGTTACCGCTTGAGTAGCCGTGCGGACAGATGTTTGGGTTGGTGCGGGCGCGGAGACAAGGCAGGCTGGTAGAAGTACCGCCAAAAGAAACAAAACTGCCAGCCATGCAATAAGCTTCCTCATGAAATAATTATAGTCTGATGCGATCGCACGACCGTCGGAAGGTTGTACCGTTTTGGCGGGGTTATAATCCTGATATGCCAATTCGTTTGCTTTCCTCAGAGGTGTCCTCACAGATCGCAGCGGGAGAAGTGATCGAACGACCTGCATCGGTGGTGAAGGAGCTGCTCGAAAACTCATTGGATGCTGGGGCGCGTTCGATCGCGATCACAAGTGAAGAAGCGGGAAAAAAACTGATCGAAGTAGCAGACGATGGATCCGGCATTCCCTCCAATGAACTGGAGCTTGCGGTCGCGCGACACGCCACCTCCAAGCTGGTACGATCCGACGATCTGTTTTCCATTTCTACGCTTGGATTCCGCGGCGAAGCGCTCGCTTCGATTGGCTCGGTCTCACGAATGACTATCACCTCACGAGTCCAGAACGAGATGGAAGGCGCGCGCCTGACTGTGGAAGGCGGTGATCCAGGCAGGCTGACCCGGGTCGGCACCACGGTCGGTACCACCGTCCGTGTGGAAAACTTGTTTTACAACGTCCCTGCTCGTTTGAAATTTTTGAAAGCAGATGTGACCGAGCGTCGCGCCATCGATCAATTGGTGACACGCTATGCGCTGGCGTATCCCGATAAGCGTTTCCGGTTATCCGATGGCAAGACGATGGCTCTGCAGACCTCCGGCGATGGCGACCGGCGATCCATCCTGGCCGCACTCTATGGCGTGGATACCGCCAAACAGCTGCTGGAGATCATGGCGGAGGAAGAGGGCTACAGATTGACCGGATTTATTAGCCCCACTTCCTTAACCCGCTCCAATCGCAAGGAGATCACGTTCTTTATCAATGGACGCTGGGTCCACGATGCGGCTCTGAACGCGGCTCTCCTGCAGGCGTATCACACCTTGCTGATGGTCGGGCGTTATCCGTTGACTGCCTTGTTTCTGCAGATGCCTGCGCAGGAAGTGGATGTCAACGTTCATCCGGCAAAAGCAGAAGTGCGCTTCCGCAACCAGGACAGAATTTTCAGCTTCATCCAGCGTTCCGTACGCAAGGCATTGCTGGCGTATTCGCCCGTTCCACATGTCGCGCCCTCGCTGTGGGGAATCACGCGAACGGTCCCCAGCGAAGCGCCGCGCCACACCGGCTTGGATTGGGCGATCGGTCACGATGAAGTACCTGCAGCAACCGACGCGTTTTTAAGTAGCGAGCCGCCAGCAGCCAGTAAACAGGGATCAGCGACAAATGCTGCATCGTCCTCAGCCCAGGGGCAATCGTCAATCCTAGATCGCATCCCTCTCTTGCGCCTGGTGGGGCAGATCGGCGCGACCTATCTCGTGGCGGAAGGACCGGATGGCTTGTACCTGATCGACCAGCATGCTGCTCATGAACGGATATTGTTCGAAAAGCTGATGACCCAGCATGCGATGAAAAACATTCCCTCGCAAGCTTTGCTGACTCCAGCAACTGTCACTCTGCCTCCACCTTCTGCTCGTTTGCTCCTTTCCCAATTACCGACTCTTCAACATTTTGGTTTTGACGTGGAGGAGTTTGGACCGAATACATTCCAGGTGCGAGCGATACCGGCATTATTCATGGGTAGCGATCCATCCGCCGCCTTGCGTGCCCTGGTGGAGGATTTTGAAGAAGATGAAACGCCGTTGCAAAACGAGATCGAGGCGAAACTTGCGGCGCGCGTCTGCAAGCGCATGGCGGTAAAAGACGGACAGACATTGTCGAACGAGGAGCAGCGCGCCTTGCTCGCAGATTTAGAAGCTTGCGACTCACCGCGCACCTGTCCGCATGGTAGACCGACAATGATCCATCTTTCTGTAGATATGCTCGAACGTCAATTTGGGAGGCGAGGTGCCCGATAAATCAAGCGGAATCCCCCCACTAGCCGTCCTGTTCGCACAATATGGTGTGGATGCATTTTTGGAATCCACAAGTGCCTTGGTTGCCGTCCTGAATGAAGAAGGGAAAATGTTGTTTTACAATGCAGCCTTTGAGCAGTTCAGTCAAAACATGCCAGATTGTGGGCCTCTCCGGGATTGTCTCTCCCCGCCAAGCAAAATTTTGTTCGATGAACTTTGTAAGCAAACTCGCAGCGATCATACTCTTAAACAAGCCAATCTCGAATTCGCCTGGCAGGGCCATCGGGGTGATTTTTCAACTACGTTCATCCCTCTTCCGGATGAGCAGATGCTGTTAATCGCCGAGCCTGTCCGCCCGGTCAATAATTTGGGGACCCTTACTGCCGAGCTGGAGAGGATCAAGCGCTCCCTGGCGATCAAGGAGACGGAGCTCAAAGCCGTTATCGCCCAAGCCGATGAGGTGTCGCATACCGACTCGCTGACCTTCCTCCCAAACCGCAAACGGATCATCGCAGATTTGCAGCGGGAAGTCATGATCTCAAAACGCTATGGCACGCCACTGTCGATTTCCCTGCTCGATATTGACCACTTTAAATACGTTAACGATAACTATGGTCATGTCGCCGGCGACGAGGTCTTGCGAAAGCTGGCAATGGAACTACGCGATCACATCCGTCATCCTGATACGATCGGTCGTTATGGTGGGGAGGAGTTCCTGGTCGTTCTACCACATAGCACCGGGAGGGCTGCCTCAGAACAGGCCGGACGGTTGTGCAGGTACGTTCAATCCCTTCTGATCCCGTATGAGGAGAATGAAATCGTGCTCACCGTGAGTATCGGAATTGCTCAATATAAGGTTCAACAAGAAGATTGGCAAACTTTGCTCAATCGCGCCGACCGGGCTATGTATCAGGCAAAGCATGAGGGGCGGAATCGCTGGGTGGTTTCTGAGGATTAAGATGAATGCACTCTGGCTTGAAGACAACAAAATTTCGATCCGTGATATTCCGCGACCGCGCAAACCCGATGAAGCACTGATTAAAATTCGCCGGGCTGGGATCTGCAGCACCGACCTGGAACTAGTGAAAGGTTATTATCCCTACGCGGGCGTAATCGGGCATGAATTCGTCGGCGAAGTCGTCGAAGCGGAGGCTGCCTCCTGGATCGGCCAACGCGTGGTCGGAGATATCAATGTGGCTTGCGGTCAATGTGAGCAGTGTCTGCAGGGAAGACCAACCCATTGCGAGCGGCGCACTGTTTTGGGGATCGTGAATCGCGACGGCACGTTTGCTGAATACACACAATTGCCAATTGTCAATTTACACCGTGTCCCCGATTCTGTGCCCGACGAGATGGCCGTCTTCACCGAGCCGCTCGCAGCGGCGCTGGAAATTCAGGACCAGATCCAGATCAAGCCCCCAGACCGAGTTTTGCTCATCGGCGCGGGGCGGCTGGGACAATTAATTGCACAAACTCTGGCACTGACCGGCTGTGATTTACACGTGGTCGCCCGCCACGAGAGGCAGCAGAGCTTATTGAAGTCGCGTGGGATTCGAATCATTGCCGAAGAGCGGATCCAACCCTGGCGATGGGATATCGTGGTAGAAGCGACCGGATCGCCGAGCGGTTTTGCTTTGGCAAGGCGCGCCATCCGTCCGCGTGGAACCATTGTTCTCAAATCTACCTATCAAGGGGAGATGAGCGTCAACTTCTCGTCTATTGTTGTGGATGAGATTCAACTGGTCGGCTCGCGCTGTGGTCCATTCGAGCCGGCCTTGCGCCTCATGCACTCCGGGCAAGTGGATCCGACGATCTTGATCGCAGAAGAATTTAAATTGAACGAGGCTTTAAA
>DATHUN010000658.1:0-2851 GCA_035462205.1 Anaerolineales bacterium | reverse complement strand
GCGATGCCCCGCATCGCCTTAACCATTATGGCACTCAACCCCTGGCTTTGATAATCGGGATGAATGGCGATCTGGATCGCGGATTGGATATTTGGCATGACGCCATTCGTGTGGTCTTCAATCGCTTTGAGAAATACCCAGTCCCAACCCTCCTCGGGCAGTTCGGAGAGATTCCCGTCCCAGCAAAATGGTAGGCTATTTGCCATCGCCGCCATGCGATCTGTTTCGGTGTCCAGCAAGGCGAACTGGTAGGTGGAGAAGCGGTCGAACAATTCATGCCAGTTTTCGTTCGCAATGGCATCGTGCAGCATGAATTCCGGCCAAGAGACTTCTGAGATGTCAGCGGCGCGGTCACGGTAATCGCTCAGATCGCTCGGTGAAATCAATTTGAAACGGTCGGTGTCCATTTTGTTATTTTACCTTTTCGTAATTCTCTCGAACCAAAATTCATTGAAGCGTGCGCCATCAATTTTGGTAACCAGGCGGATTCGTTTCCCCGATGGGTCAATCCGTTCATATAACCAACCCTCGTTTGCCTCAAAAAGCAATGGCAAATCCATAAACTCGACTCCCTCGCTCCAGCCTAATGCGATAGCGCAGGCAAGCGGGTCATGCAGGAAGTTGATGATGTCGTCGGGCAAGCCCTTGCAGCTTTGACCATATCGATTTTCGTTTTTCTCATCAAGCGCGAAAGCTTCTGCCTGCAGGACGAGTAATTGCCCGAGGGCACTAGATGTTTGCAGATCCCTGAGATACTTCCTGCTTAAGGCTGTTTCGACGGTTACTGTCAGAGGGATCAGTGTGGGGTTGGAATGCTCCAGCACATATTTCGCCGATTTCACATCGACTTGAATATTCCAATCGTATGCATTTCCCCAATCTGGGAAGCCAGGTCGGATCGGATACACATAGCCTCCCATCAGGAATATGCGGGCATCCATTAAGATGCCGGGATATTTCTGATCGAGCAGATAGAGATTGGTAAACGGTCCAATCGCAACCACTGTTGCGCCTTGTTCAATGCTTTGTTTCAATAAATGAAGCGCGCGATCTACATCATTCGGCAACGGCGCAATAGGATGAGACCAATAGCGCTCTTCATCCGGATAATGTAATTCGTCATAGCGATAATAACGTTGTGATACATCCGCGCCGGCAGCAACGGGGATATCACTTCTGCCTTCTAATTCCAGGACGTGATGAACATACCCTGCTCGTCGCCCTTCGGACTCTGCCACCGTAGTGATACCCGTAATTTCAATCCCTTCCCAGCGCAGCAGCATGGCGAGCGCACAGAGATCATCGATGTCGCCGCCGAGGTCCGTGTCGAGATGTATTTTGGTCATACTTTCACTTTACTCCGCTTCCCATTTACACGGCCTTTGGTTTATCAAATCCGGTCAATCGCATGGTCCATAATTTGGATGGGTAGGAAGGCGGTTCTTGGACCGGCAACAACCGCTGGATCACTGCTCCCCTTTTTTTCCAGTTTTTCTCTTTGACCGCCCGTTCGTGGTAGCCGGGCAGGTCATTGGGACTAATTTGATCGTGTGATCTGACTATGATGTTGCCATTTCCTTGGTGATGCGAATTAACTGAAGGGCGTTATTGAACAAACCAGCATGCTCTGCGCCATGTTTCTGGGCGTCGATAGCTTGTTCGATCACCTGACTCCAGTTTTCGCCTAACTTGCCCTGCACCCAGCGTGCGGCAGTTGGCTTGGAAACGATAGTACCGTTTTCCAATGTATATAATGCACGGCACATCGTGAGAATCGCGTAGGCATGATATTCACTTCCATGCTCTCTCAGCCAGGTAGGATCCTCAATCATGGGAAACCACCATTCATTCAAAACCCCCTTGACTGCGCGGCGAATATTTTTAGGATCGACCGGGTCGATCAGAGTTTTCGGATCGGGCCCTGCAAGGATCACTCCTTGCTCCCGGATGACGTGGCGTTGAATAATCCAATCACTGCCGCGTTTATCCAAAAAGAATGTACCTTCATTGACAGTGGGACATGGCTGGCTGAGTGGATCATGACGGCGAATTTCCCGCTTCGGTAGATAGGAGCCTTCCAGCCTAGATGCCCACGGGCTTCCGCTTTCCCAGATGCGCCTATGCATCGCCTCGAGTTCAGCGATCGTTTTGTTTGAGAGCGTGCTGGTGGTCACAACCAGAAAGTCCAGGTCACTGGTCTCAGGGTTGAAGTCTCCGGTGGAGAGGGAACCATAGAGATACATCCCGACAAACTGATTCTTCAGAATTCCCTGAACACTGGTAAGTAAAAGATTGAGGATCTCGTTCACCTCAGAATACGGAGTCGGCTTGATTTGCTGAAGTGTAAATCGCATCATATCCACGGTTCCAATTATATCTTCCGGTTGAGCATCCAAATTCGAATTTTGACGTCCAACCCAAGCACGTTCGATCAAAGGTTTCCATTTCGAAGGTAGGTTCTCTAGCGCCCATTCGGCCGCCATGGATTTAGAGATGATTTCGCCATAAAGAAGAGTATATAGCATCCGGCAAAGGGACAGCACGACAAAAGACTGATAGCTGCGCGTGCTCATCTTGACTGGATTTTCGATTATTGGATTCAGCCAGATCGGCATGCCTTCAGCGACTGCGTTGCGCAAGTCGTTTGGCGAAACCGGGTCTATCAGCGTTTTCGGATCGGGTCCTATGACCGTGATGCCACGTTCCCGTGTAATGTGACGCTCAATCACCCAGTCACTTCCCTGAGCGATAATCTGCAACTTCTCGTCTGTTCCGCGGCCCAGGTGCGGATGCTTATTGTTTGTTGGATCAAACCGACGCAGTGCATCTTTGGGGATATAAGAAACCTCCA
>DATHUN010000657.1:0-1558 GCA_035462205.1 Anaerolineales bacterium | reverse complement strand
CACAGTCGGTTCTTCTACCAATACGGGTTGGAAACGCCGTTCGAGCGCTGGATCCTTTTCGATGTTTTGGCGATATTCGTCGAGAGTGGTTGCACCAATTAAGTGCAACTCGCCGCGCGCCAGCATCGGCTTGAGCATGTTTCCGGCGTCCATAGCGCCTTCCGCTTTGCCGGCGCCGACGACCGTGTGCATTTCATCCACAAATAAAAGGATTTCACCTTCCGATTCGGTGATCTCTTTGAGAACAGCTTTAAGACGTTCCTCAAACTCGCCACGGTATTTTGCACCCGCAATCAGCGCACCCATATCCAACTGGACCAGGCGTTTCTTTTTCAGACCTTCGGGCACGTCCCCATTGACGATACGCTGCGCCAAGCCTTCGACGATCGCTGTCTTACCGACGCCTGGTTCACCGATCAATGCCGGATTGTTCTTGGTACGGCGCGACAGAATCTGTACCACGCGGCGGATTTCCTCATCCCGCCCGATGACGGGGTCCAGCTTCCCTTGGCGCGCCATTCCCGTCAGGTCACGCCCGTAGCGTTCCAGTGCCTGATAGGTGGACTCAGGATTCTGCGATGTGACGCGCTGCGAGCCGCGCACCGATTTGAGGGCATTAAGAATTGCGTCCTTGGTCAGACCGAACGAGGCGAGCCGTTTGCCTTCGATGGAATCCGTTAGACCAAGCAGGATATGCTCAGCCGAGACGTAATCATCCTGCATACCTTTAGCATAGCGCTCGGCAGCTTTGAGCGCGTCCGAGGTGGTTTGCGCGAGCCCAACGTCGGCGTTCGAGCCATGGATTTTCGGTCGCCGCTCAAGTTCATGCGTCAGCTCATTCCTCAGCGACTGGGCGCTCCCCGCCACTTTTCCCACAATCGCCGGGACGACACCTTCGTCCTGTTGCAGCAGGGCTAGTAAAAGGTGCGCCGGTTCAATTGATTGATGGTTGTAATCCTGCGCTAACTGTTGCGCGTGAAGAACCGCTTCTTGTGATTTCTGGGTGTATTTATTGAGATCCATAGAGCCTCCAAAATGTACCAATAAAAATGAGTAAGCCCCAACCATCAATTTTAGAAAGCGAGTATTGGATGTTTATTAGGAAAGTATATGAGGAGAGTTAGAGGCCTCAAATCGAGAGGAATAGAACATGGACGGGCATATCCAGTGCGGCTTCGTATCCAGTATGAGACAAATTGCCCGTTTGAGCATCGAGCTGGTAAACCACGGCATTTCGAGATTTCTGGTGGACGGCGACGATGAAACGGCCACTCGGATCGAGCGCGAAGATCCGTGGCTCATGTCCGTTAGATGAGAGATGACTTTGATAGGTTAGCTCTCCGCTACCGGCATCCACTCGGAAACAGACAATGCTGTCGTGTCCACGATTGGAAACATAAAGATACTTCTCATCGGAGGAAAAATGGAGATCGCCACAGAAGTTTCGTTCTGAAAAAAGCCGAGGCAATGTGGAAATCGTTTGCACTCTTTCGAGTGTGCCTGTTGTCGGATCATAATTATAGAAAGTAATGGTCGAATTGAGCTCATTCAGCACATA
>DATHUN010000656.1:0-5696 GCA_035462205.1 Anaerolineales bacterium | reverse complement strand
TAAGCCGCAATCCTTGTTCGTCGGCAATATGCTGGCGCCAAACCTCTCCAACCAAGCGCACTTGGGTGTGCTGCTAGCCGATTATGCCGGTTTGCTCGGCATCGAAGCTGTGACCATCGAAGCGGCGGGTGCCTCCGGTGGTGCAGCACTGCGACAGGGCTATCTTGCCGTTGCCAGTGGCATGGTAGATGTGGTACTCGTCGTCGGCGTGGAGAAATTCACCGATAAAGTGGGCTCGGGTGTCGACGCCGCGCTCGCCACGACAGGCGATGCCGATTTCGAAGCCGTGCAGGGAATGACTCCCACCGCCCAAGCTGCCTTGCTGATGAAGCGCTATATGCACGAGCACAGCGTCCCGAGCGATGGGTTTGCAGGCTTTGCGTTGACTGCTCATGCAAACGGCGCGGGCAATCCCTGCGCAATGTTTCGCAAGGCAATCAAGCCGGAGACCTATGCAAAAGCGGAGATGGTCAGCGACCCGATCAACATGTTCGACATCGCACCGAATGCCGATGGCGCAGCCGCCCTCGTTCTGACGCGCCGTGACTTGCTTCCATCAAATTGGGCGGGACCGCTCGTTAAGATTGCGGGCTCCGCCTCTTCGTCAGATACGCTGGCATTGCACGATCGCAAGGAAATGCTGTATTTCAACACGGCTCAGATCTCGGCGAGTAAAGCAATGAAGCAGGCAGGACTCACGATCAATGATATCAATCTCTTTGAGTATCACGATGTCTATAGCATCTATGCAGCGTTGCAATTGGAAGCGGTGGGATTTGCGATCCGTGGTCAAGGCTGGAAGCTTGCCGCCGACAACGAGATCAGCTTAAAAGGAAAGATTCCCGGCGCCACCATGGGTGGCATGAAAGCACGCGGATTTCCCGGCGGCGCGGCAGGTGTGTACCAGGCTGTCGAAGCGGTGATGCAATTACGAGGTCAGGCAGGTGTAAATCAAATTCCGAACGCGAAGACGGCGTTGATCCAGTCGCTGGGAGGACCCGCCTCGACCGCGGTCAGTCACGTTCTGCAAAGAATAGCCTAAACATGTAGGTCACGTTTGAAACGTGACCTACTTTTTATCTTTGTCGATTTGTCATCATTTGAAGTAATATGGGAATTGTGATCGCGGCGAGCAACGCCGCCAGTCCAAACATCGCCGTCGGGACGAGCCAGCGTGAGTTCACAAGAAAATCCTGATAAAGCAAGATCTCTTGCATGCGAAGTTTGGCAAGCAGAATAGGAGGTAAATTCTGCACGGCAAACCAGAGCGCGCCCAGGCAGCCTGCAATCACAAGGCCGAGGGCAAAATCGCTCCAAGTGAAGATGGCGGGGCGCTTCATCTTAGCAGTTTGAATACGACTCATAACATCCATGGTTATGTTGCGCGGCATGGACGCCAATGGCTGGGATTTCAATGCCTCTTCGATCAATGCATCCTGTTTTAGGTGCTTATCCATGGTTCCTCCAGGCGCGCCAGCGACTTGCGGAGCTGTTCCTTGGCGCGAAAAATTCCCGTTTTGACGGTACCCAATGGCAGGTTCAGCGTTGAGGCAATGTCCTCATACGAGAGTTCGTGTTGATAACGGAGAGTAAGTAGTAATTTGTGATTGGTTTCCAGTCCATCGATTGCATGATGCAAATGAGTTCTAGTTTCACTCGTCTCAAATTGGTTCGCGGGGCTGTGGAGAGTTGATTCGGGGATTTCATCCATCACATCGTCGCCCAGATCATTCAGGGAACGGCGCAAATTGGGCAGCCGGTTGTAACACAGGTTGGTGACGATCCGGTATAGCCAGGTACGGAACTGCGATTGCCCGCGAAAGTTGGGCAAAGCTGTCCATGCCCGGACAAATGTCTCCTGCGTGAGATCGAGAGCCTCATTCTCATCTTTGAGAACGCGAAAGGCAAGATTATAGACGTAGCGTTGATGTTCATCCACCAGCGCAGCAAAGGCATCCTGATCACCTTTCTGTGCGCGCCGGATGAGGGAGGATTCGTGATCTGCCATGAAATCTCTAAAGGGTTAGACAGCCGAAAACGGGAAAAGTTTCAGGAGTGGACTACAGACCATAGACGATGGACCATGGTCCGTTGTCTACGGCCAGAATGTGAAACTTTTCTACTAATCTCCTGTCAAACCTAGTGACAACAAAACAAGGAGAATTCAACATGAAACGACCCGTAATCATTAGTTTGCTGATTGTAGCACTTGCCCTGGTGTGCCTGGGAATTGCTGCAGTGGCGTTCTTCACTGCCAATGGTGGCTTCCCCACCAACAATCCGTTCGATCGACGGAATATTTCCTCGCAGTTGGAGGAGAACAAAACGCTCAAAGTAGATACCGGAAAACCAATTTCATTGACAGTCACCAGCGCTGCCGGTGAGATCACCGTTACTGGGTCTGATGTAGATGCAGTGCAGCTCAAGGTCGTCAAGACGGCTTTTGACTCGACCCAGGCTCGTGCCGATACGGAAGTCAAAGGCATCAAATACAGTATCGAGCAGACCGGTAATGCAATCACTCTTAACTATGAGTTGCCCAAATCCATGAACTTCAGCAACAATGTAAACACAGTGGCTTTCATTGTCACGGTGCCGCAGAACACCACGGTGAAGACAAAGACGGGCATGGGCGAAACCAGTGTGACCGGTACGCAAGGAATTGTTGACATCCAGAACGATTTTGGTGCCATCACGGTCGAGAATATTGCAGGCGCCGTGTCGGTCAAAACGAATAGCGGTGAAGTCAATGCCACCTCCGTTGAGGCAGGTAAGGAAGATATAAGCTTGAATTCTGACTTTGGTGGCATCACGCTTAAAAACGCCAACGGCAGGGACATCACACTGAATTCCAAGAGCGGCAGGATCACGCTCAACGAAGTACGTGCCACCGGCAACATCACCTCTCAAACGGATTTCGGCAATTCCTCCTTCGAGAACGGCTCGGCAAACGGATTGAGCATTATCACCAAAAGTGGTGGAGTCAGCATAACCAAGGTGAACATTAGCAAGGAAATTCAAGTGCAGGATGACTTCGGGGAGATCGATTTGGAACAGGCAACTGCTGCTTCCTACGACCTGCACACGAACAGTGGCTCGATTACCGTGGATGGCGTAAAAGGCAAGCTCAAAGCCTATACCGATTTTGGTGGCATCAAAATTCAGAATGCCCAATCTGTGACCTTGGATCTCTTAACAAAAAGTGGCGGCGTGGAATTTGATGGTTCCTTAGGTGTAGGTCCGCACTCGGTTGTGTCGGATTTCGGCGAAATTAACCTGACCCTGCCCGCCGACTCAAAATTAAACGTGGATCTCTCTACAGATTTCGGCAACATCAAATCGGATCTGCCAATCAGCGTCACACTGAACGGAACAAACAATTCGGATGGCGATCAGATTGTCGGGAGCATTAACGGCGGAGGCGATCATTTCACCGCCAAGACCAAGAGCGGAGGTCTGATCATCCACACTGCAAAGTAAATGATCGAAGTGCCAGTCACCTTGACCGTCTAAAAGGTGCCAGGCACTTTTTATGCTATTATCGAGGGAAAGGTATGTACATGAGTGACATCTTTCCCTGCCTCGGCATCGTCGGCTCGCTCACGGTCATTTTTGGCTTTCTTGCCTTTCTGCGTTACATGAAATATAAGGAAACCATCGCTCTCGCCGAAAAGGGATTGACGGCTCCCGAATCCAGATCGACCAAAACACTTTTGCGCTGGGGGATCGTCCTCACTGCGCTGGGACTTGTCCTCACCTTTGGACTCTACTTAATAGGCTTCGCCTCCTCGGATAGCTACCCGCTCCACCTCGGGCCATGGATGTTGGGAGGTCTTATCCCACTTTTTCTTGGCTTGGGCTTGGTCCTGCTCCATTACCTGACAGAAAAAGATTGAAAATCCCGGTATGAAAGGCGGATTTTCACCATGCCAGGAAAGAGCCAATCCAAATGTCCAGCGATTCGACTGGACTTTTTTGTTATATAATTTATACATCGCGAAAGGAGGACTCGATGGAAAAATGGAACTATCTACACATCGTGTGCGAAGAAGGACTTCCACGATATGTAAACGGTCAGGAAATACCGAATTGGCAACACGGTCCAACTTTATTTGAAGCCGTAAATTACTTGTTTCGGAAAGGTTGGGAATTGGTTGATAATCCTTTCGCTCGCAATCCGTTATGGCAGGCCTACCGACCACAAATTCCTCATATGTTCAGACGCCGTAGCCAGTACTAGGTTTGCGAAAGGGATTACTCATTCTTAAACCGGTTGCCTGGTAGATGCAACCGCCAGAATAAAGTTCAGGATTCGCTTTTGTAAATCTTCCTTACTTTCTGTCTCAAATAAATCCGTTCCGTGTGCTGTGCCAGGATAGGTCTGCCATTCCTTAGGCTCCGCGGCGAGGTCATAGAGGGCTCGCGTTTTGGAGGCAGGGACGGTATCATCATTTTCTGCAGTAATAAATAATTTTGGGATATCAGTATTCATATCTGCAGATTCGATCTTAAATCCCCAATCTGGAATCTCGCTGGGAGAGGCGATCACAATCAATCCGCTCGCCTTTGATTCGGCTGCAAGTTTTGCGGATGCCACCCCTCCGAGACTGGCGCCTACCAGAATAATCTTTTGCGCGCCTTGACTGCGCATGAATTGGATTGCGCCGCCCAGATCGTCCACGAATTTTTTGATCTCGTTATTATCCACCGTCCCCGACCCGCGACAGCCGCGCCATTGATAAGTGAGAGCCACCATCCCATGTTGGGCGACGAGGTCTGCCGTCTCTTCCCAGCCCCGTTTGCAGTTTCCCATGACCGAAAAGATAACCGCGATCTCGCCCGAACCGTAAAGTGTTCCTTCCAGCGTAGCATTGTCAGGGGTGGTAAAGCTGATCGTTCGCGAAGCGGCTGTCGGCTGGGGAGGAGCAGGAGTGGTCGTCATAGAAAATGAATTTGGCACACAGGCGGTCAAAAGCGGCGCTAGAAAAATCCAAAACGTTGTCCATTTTGATTTCATATACACCTCTGTAAACAGACACACTATACCGTATTGAGCGTGAGGTGTACTCCCACCCGCGAACTGAATCGAGGACCAGTTCACCTCTTCCATTTTTATAGGGATGTCATTAGAATTGAGAAAGTTGAAAAATTATATATAATATATAATCCTAAGGAGAACGAATGCCTGGTTTGACCCCCGGTCGTAGATGGCAGCCTGCCTACACTCCATTCCAGAAGGAGAATTTTGGGGATAAAGCCTTGCAAGTGCTGGAATACAGCGTCAAGGGACCATTGTTCGGTTGCCGGATGTGCGGCAACTGCCTGCTACAAGAGACTGCACTGATCTGCCCAATGGAATGCCCCAAGGGCTTGCGCAATGGACCGTGTGGTGGCTCCACCTCGGAATATTGTTATGTGGATAAGACCCGCCCGTGCGTCTGGTATAAAATTTACGAGCGCTCATTCAAGTATGGGCGCGAAGAACTTCTGCTCGAAGTGCTGCCCCCGCTTGACTGGGAAAAAGTGGGAACCGACTCCTGGCGGGACGTTTTCAGGCAAATCGCAAAATTGGGTGTGAGAAAAACAATTAGCGCATTGCTTTCTCGTTCTGCCAAAACGCGCCAGAACACCTGGGATGGGGTTTTTCGTCCGGTGCGGCAGCCGGCGTGGTGGAACGGTGATTCGAAGTATCACCA
>DATHUN010000655.1:0-2758 GCA_035462205.1 Anaerolineales bacterium | reverse complement strand
AGCTGACGACGATGATGGAAAGCATACTGGGAATCTCAAATGTGATTGATTCGGCAATCTCGTGCGGCAAAGAGCTCAGGCGAGTTAACTATCTCCGAGGAGAAATTGCCTAGCTTGTCTTATTGCCGGGATCCCCTGACGAGACATCCACGAGATAATCTTCAATTTCACGTACCATTTTGTCTAAGGTAAAATTTTCCAACACGGTCTGGCGACCAGCTTGTGCCAAACGACAGCACAAGTCAGGATCGCTGATGAGTCTGGCAACGTGCTTGGCTAAACCATCGGCATCTTCAGGAGCAAATGTGAGTCCAGTTTCGCCATCCCTCAATATTTCCTTCGTGCCACCGGTGGTCGTTCCAACCACCACTAAACCCGAAGCCATAGCCTCCTGCGTTACACGGGCGAGAGGCTCTTCGTAGATGGAAGGAAAAATAAGGACATCAAACTGCTGAAAGACAGCAGCCATTTTGTCTTTGGAAACCGGCTCGTGGAATGTGACGAAGTCATGTAAACGCTCTCTCTCGACTAGGTTGCGCAGGAGTGCTTCGTAGTCGGGATGACCCGATCCCACCAGGGTCAGGGTAATCTGCTTGATCCTCCGCTCATTCACCAGCCTCGCCATTGCCTCAATCGCCGTATGGACGCCTTTATGATGGACCAACTGGCCAGCATAGAGCAATTTCAAATGTCCACTTCGATAATCTCGGTCGCGAACACCCAGGAATCGTTCTATATCCGTGCCACCATGGATGATACGGGCATGCTGGATCGGCAAACCGGCCTCCACGAGCAGGTCGCGTACCCTGGCACTCACACAGATCACCTGCTCGAGTTTCAAGTCCGATTTGCCCTCCTTTGCGAGCATTGATATTGCAATCTTGCCCAGAACTCGTTTTGGTACCTGCATAGGCGAGCGTCGCGTCGACGATTGCCAGTAGGTCGTATGCATATCTAAAGCCGAGAGCCAGTAGTCAGACACGTAATAAACGACGCGACCGGGCAGTAGTTGCTCCGCTAAGGCTGGCAGTGCTTTCGAAAGGGCCCACATACCCCAGACAAAGATCAAATCCGGGGCGAAGTCCTGAACGGTCTGTGTCAGAGACGCCAAGTTTTCCCGGTGTTGTTTTTTCCATTGGGTGAAAAAATGGAGCGGCTGGTAGTAAGCGAGATCTCCTTCGAGATGGAGAAGACGATATATGTTCTGCTCGTTAGCAGGTGCCTTCGCCGATTCATAACAACTGGTCAAGATTCCAATAGTATGACCCCGCTCCGCTAAACGTTCGGCTACTTCGTGACACCACTGGGTGTAGCCACCTGGGCGGGCTGGAGGGAAGAAGTTCGAAAGAAAAAGGATTCGCATGTAGGAATTAATGCCAGGTCATGAAGGCGAAGATGTGTGTAGAGTTACCCGCCAGATGTGAATCGATCTGCCTGATCCATCATTGAGAGGAAACGTGTGTACAACCGGGAATTCTGGTATCGAGCCATATGTAGCATAATCAACTATAAAGTCAACGTTATTTTCAGTGAGGTAATCTTTTAGGGGGGTGGTGCCCTGTAGGACGCGCTCATAGTAATCCACATTGTTGATCAACCCATCCAGGTTAATAAAAGTTCGATTGGAGAAAAACCCCAGTTGCCCGGCATTCCACGCAGCAAAGACGGTATCCGGCGCAGAATTCTCTGCGATCCAGAGAGCGGCGTTGTATCTTGCAGCATACAATTTGGAGCTAAAGTTTATGCTTCTCGCAAACATATAGATGGCAACGGCGAAGATCACTACGCTAATAGCGACTGGCGCCCATTTAACAATGTGAATGGAGTGTTTAACGAGCCTGGTATGTATAAAAGCAAATAGTGCTATTAGCGATCCGGTAATAATCCAGAAAATAAACGAAGGAGAGCGATACCAGATAAAATAAGGCTCATATGCTATTCCCGATAGGGCAACATAAACATGATAGATGATCTCGCCGACCAATAAGCAGAACCACAAGTTCAGGAGAGCCCGTGTCTCATCTGAGTGATCCCGTATCGCCACTCGTGCCAGAATTACTAGCAGTATGCCGAAAACCCCGACCAAAACTAGAATCAGCGTGGAGAAACGGCCTTGAAGAATCGAAGGCATCCCCAGTATGAATACTTCGGCCAACTTATTTATCGATTCGACATCCGACCCTCGGCCTGCGCTGCTGGTCTTGATTAAGGCGGACACCGGGAGAAAAGAATCCCCCATGAGCCGAAAGGCGAACAATTGAATAATCAGCCAAGAACCGGCCAAGAGACTCGTGCCAACTATCGTCCCAGTGTATTTCTGCCAAAACGACCATAAATTATTTCGATAGGCATAAACCAGCGTACCGATACAGAATGAATACAATATCGCCGAGAGCAGGGCCGAATCGAGACGTGTCCATGCGTTCAGAATGAGAACGAATGTCAAACTCCAGAAATTGGGTTTATCCCGTTTGTGGACCCGGATAAGAAATACAGTGCTTTGCCATATCACACACCAGAATACCAGAGCATGTAATGAATTTTCCATGCCCATGGAATATATTCTGAACGGAAGGCTTTGCAACGCCCACAAGCTGGCCATGAATAACGCCAGAATTGGTTGTTTTAGAACTATCCCTATTTTCAGGATGATTAGATAGCTGAGCCCATTTAGCAAAAAGCTGACTGCCAAGGTTGCAAATAAGAGAACAGTTTTTGATTTCGCCAGGATCGCCAGCAAGAAGACGATGACGAACCA
>DATHUN010000654.1:0-2366 GCA_035462205.1 Anaerolineales bacterium | reverse complement strand
GAGAATAACTCTGGTTCGTGATACGCGCCGATCGGGATATACATACAGTCCACGCCGCGCCTCGCTAGCCAATCGGCGTAATTCTTCATTGTCAGGCAGACCAGGTCCGCTTGCGAAGTGATCCTTGTCAGTAGCCGGGCTCCCGCTTTCGCGAATATTCCTCCTGGCGCGTTGAGCGCCCGCAGGTCGGTGAGCTCGGCCAGTTCGTGGATCGTCACCACGGTGGGAATTCCCATTCGCTGTACAAACATTGGTGCGAGCAGACCAGATAGATTGAGCCAGGGGGATTTTCCAAACATACTGGCACCGGCGTTGAACCAAACCAGGTCGGGATTCAAACGTTCCACCCGGGACAGGATCGCCTGCCGCGCATTTAATTCACCGGGTACCCAGCAATATTCGATTTCCGTTAAGCCGAGGTGATTCGGTATCTGTCCTTCCAAGTGTGACCCCGCCAGAACGGTGATTCGCGTGAACACGCCGGACGTGGCCAAGCCACGCGTAATGTGATACCCGTATTGTCCTATACCTGTGATCGCAGGTGGGAACGGACTGACGATAACCAGATGCATGAAGTAGTTTGACAGGAGCTTTCGGGCGTTGTATAGTGTCTGGGTCTGAATACGTTCGATTTTACCGCTGATCTCATTCAGAACTCATTTGTATGAATTGGCGGGCACGCTCGCTCTTAAAAGAGTATACGGTTCTTTGTCACCCATTGGATTTATAGATGCTGGAACACGTTTCAACGGAAATCTCACAGGCCGTCTTGCAAGCAGTCCTTTATTCGGACATTTTTGATTTTCCCTTGACGGTGCGTGAAGTACATCGCTATCTTCCGGGGATAGTCGCATCCTATGAAGATGTATGCGAAGTATTAAGCGCGGAGGACCGATTTGTAAAAACCGGCGATTATGTTACTTTGGCTGGACGGGAATACCTCGTAAATGTTCGTGAAGAACGCGAGGACCGATCGAAGAAGCTCTTTCCTTACGCATTGAAATATGGGCGCATTATTGGCCGTCTGCCTTTTGTCCGTATGGTCGCATTGACAGGCTCGCTGGCGGTCAGGAATGTTTCCGGCAATATCGACCTGGACTACATGCTTGTCACGCGTCCCGGTCGATTGTGGACCGCGCGTGCCTTTAGTCTATTGTTTGGTCGTTTCACGAAAATATTGGGACACACGGTCTGTCCTAATCTGATCGTGAGTGAGAATTACCTTGAATGGCACCAGCGCGATCTTTACACTGCTCGTGAGTTCAGTCAAATGATCCCAATCAGCGGAAGAGAGATATATCGAAAGCTGATGAGGGCAAATGGCTGGATTAAGGATTTTCTTCCAAATGCCTACAGGGAGCCTGAGAGCTTGCTATTGGAAAGTAGAGGGCAGCGGGCTTTTGCACTCCAAAAACTGCTTGAATTTCTTCTGCGCGGAGAACTGGGAAATCGATTGGAGCAATGGGAAATGCAACGCAAAATTACTCGCTTCTCCAAACAGGATCGCTTTGGTGACGAGACTGTCTTCACGGCCGATATTTGCCAGGGAAATTTCGACCATCACCGCAAATGGACTGAGGAACAGCTCGAGCTGAGAAACAGCAAGTTCAACGTTGATATGCAAGAAATTAGGCAACCATGACTCAAATCCTTCTGGGACAATCTTACTTTTTACGCTTCGACCCAAAGCTCTGGGAGGCGATGCAGCCGTATCCCCCGCTCGGAACTATGTACGCGGCAAGCTGGCTTCGCCAACACGGATATGAAGTCGCGCTCTTCGACGCGATGCTTGCCGAATCTGAAGACGAATGGGCGATGGCGCTGGATGCACACAAACCGCAATACACGATCCTTTATGAAGATAATTTCAACTATCTTTCCAAGATGTGCCTGCTGCGAATGCGCGAAGCTGCCTTCCAAATGATCGAAATGGCGAAGCAACGCGGATGCACGGTCATCTTATGTGGCGCAGATGCGACCGATCATTATGCAGATTATCTTGCACACGGCGCCGATTATTGTTTGCTTGGCGAAGGAGAGGAAACGTTGATCGAATTACTGGGTCAACTCGCGGCGGGGAACGATGCCGAGAGCGTCATTGGCGTGGCAACTCGTCACTCCCGCCACATTTCTCGCCGCCCAGACATCACGGACCTCGACAAGCTCCCCTTCCCCGCCTGGGATATGGTGGATATTCAAAAATATAAAAGTATATGGATGGAACATCACGGTTATTTTTCGATGAACGTCGTGACAACGCGTGGCTGTCCGTATCACTGCAACTGGTGTGCCAAACCGATATGGGGCCAGCTCTACAACTCGCGCTCGCCCGAGAACGACGATGCAGAAATCAAATGGCTGAAAGA
>DATHUN010000653.1:0-5738 GCA_035462205.1 Anaerolineales bacterium | reverse complement strand
AAATAGCAGGAAGGCAACAGTAAAGTACTATGAGAGATTATACCTTTCGACTAAAACCTGGACAGGATTTGTTCGATTCAATTGTGTTGCTTTTAAAGGAGAAAAATATCAGAGCAGGCTGTGTCTTGAGCGGTGTTGGCAGCTTGACTCATGTCACCTTGCGGCTCGCCAACCGGGACTTTTTTTCAGAATATGATGGTCATTACGAGATCGTCTCGATCACAGGTACGGTTTCGATTCATGGCTCGCATCTGCATATTTCTGCTTCCGGTGGCGATGGGGAAACCATCGGCGGTCACCTGGTTTCTGGATGTGTCATTTATACAACGGCAGAGATCGTGATCGGGATCTTCGATGACGTGGTCTATAAACGTGAATTTTCAGAGGACTCGGGGTATGACGAACTGGTGGTTTATAACGTGTAGGACGACAAATGCCGTTCCCTACAAATTCATTTTTTTAACGCGTTCAAAAATTCTTCCTGATTCCTGACTGTTTCTTTAAGCCCCAGGCGTTTTCCCAACCTAGTCAATTGCGGAGGCTCTACATAGGTGGTAGCAAGAATTTCCTCCTGTCCTAGTACGTCATTGGCTCTTCCGTCGAGGAGAACTTTTCCCTGCGATAATGCGATCACGCGCTCAAAGTTTTCAGCGCAGAAATCAATATCGTGCGTAATGGTAATGACGGTTTTACCGCGCCCTCTTAATACTCGAATGACATTTGCGATGCGTGCCACGTTGACGGCGTCCTGCCCGGTCGTGGGTTCGTCGAAGATCACGATGTCAGTATCCATCGCAATGACCGATGCCAACGCGACCATTTTGCGCCAGGTGGCAGAGAGATCGTACGGATTCATCTCTGTTTTATCGGACAGTTCTGTCATTGCCAGCGCGTCCTTTACCAGGGTCTGAATTCGATCGCTGTTGTACCCCAGGTTGCGCGGCCCGAACGCAACCTCAATCCCGACGTTCTTCGAGAACAGCTGCTCATCAGGATTCTGAAACACATACCCAACGCGGTGTGCCAGTTCTGCGACCGATCGTTCCTTCGTATCCCAATCTCCAATGAACACTGTGCCGCTGGTGGGTAGTAATAGTCCATTTAGATGTTTGACCAATGTTGTTTTCCCGGCACCATTCTGCCCGACGATAGCGACTTGTTCCCCAGACCGGACCGAGAACGAAATGCCGTCTAATGCGTGAACGCCACTGGGATAACTGAATTGCAGACTGGTGACTTCAATGTTCATTGCGAAAATCCATTGACTGCTTCATCGAGTGTGACAGGCAGTTTTTGTTTTTTCCAAAGCCCGCTCTTTTGTGCCTCACGCGCCACAGATGTGTAGCGGGAAACTCCAAATCCTTTTCCATCCAACAGACCAGAAGTCAACACCTCGGAGGGTGTGCCTTCGAGCAGGATTTGTCCATTCTGCAGGGCGATCACCCGGTCGGCAAATTCGGCGATCCATTCCATTTTATGTTCCACCAGAACGACCGTCATGCCGCGTTCCGCCATGGTGCGGATTACGCCAAAAACCTCGCGGGTGCCAATGGGATCCATCTGGGAGGTTGGCTCGTCGAGCACGAGCACTTTCGGCTGCATGACCAGGATCGAAGCCAGGGCGACGCGTTGCTGTTGTCCTCCAGATAAGGAATAGGGAGAGCGATCTGCCAAGTCGCTGATTCCAGTCAGTTTCATCGCCTCTTCCACCCGCGATCTCATCTCATCGCGTGGCACACCAATATTTTCCAATCCGAACGCGAGTTCCTCGAAGACCGTGTACTTGGCCCCGCTAATCTGGTTGAACGGATTTTGAAATGCCAATCCAACATTGAGTACCCAGTCGCTGAGCGTGGATTTAAGCAGGTCCTTTCCCTCTACCTCGACTGTGCCTGTGAGTTCCCCCTTGAAAAAATGTGGGACAAAACCTGCGAGCGCGTAACAAAGGGTGGATTTACCGGCTCCGTTCGGACCCACAACTGCAACAAACTCTCCCTCATTCACTTGCAAAGCGATATTTTGCAAGGCAAGCGCGTCTGTCAGCGGGTACTTATAGGAGACGTTAGCGAGGGTTACGATAGCCATATTCTGAATGCCAGGGATGCGATTACGAGCAGAACGAGCATCCAGCGGATCACTCTTTCGGTTTGCGAATCAGGAATCTCGTGCAGGGATGTTTTGGCATGTGTGGATGTGAAGCCGCGCGCCTCGATGGCGATGGCGCGCTCCTCGACTTCGACGAGCGATCCAAATACCAGCGGACCCACCAGGGGGAAGATGGATCCGGCGCGCTTTAGGAAACTACTTTGGGTATCTAATCCGCGTGAGCGTTGCGCGGCGATGATCGTCTGTGCCTTCGCCTGCATTTGCGGAATGATCTGCAGCGTAGAAATGATTACATAGGCAAACTGCCCGGGCAAGCCGCGCCGCGTCAGGTCCGACATGAGCTCGCTGGGGTGCGTGGTCATGAGAAATAGGGTGAAAGCGGAGATCATCACCGTAATTCTGGTTGCAGCACGGAACGCGAATGCAAGGCTCTCCTGAGTGACATCCAGGAACCAAATCTTAAGAATAACAGTTTCGCCAACCGGTTGGAACAGCGCCTGCATAATAAAAATAAATCCCGCAGCAGGGAGTATCAGGCGAATTGCAGTGCTAAAGAATTCCCTCGATACCCTTCCCACGAAACTAAGTGGCACGATCACAAAAAGCAACAAAATCTGAGGCGTCCAATACCAAGGACTGACGAACGAAATGATAATAATGCTCAACACCAAGATAATTTTCGTTAAAGGGTTGAGACGATGCAAAGCACTGTTGCGCTTCACATAATAAGACAGACGCTCATGCATAATGCTGAATTGTTTCCTGGGTCCTGCATCGGCGATCTCTGAATATCAGAATCTGCATTCGTAGGATTATAAGCTATAAAAAAAGCAGGCTTCCAAAGAAGCCTGCTTTTGAAATTCGGTGATCTTCGCCTAGCCTGCCAGCATGTTACGAACCGCAAACCCTAACGCGACGACAACCACCACCACGATTAGTGCAATGACCAATTGTGCCGTGCTGTTGCCTGCTTCCACTTCCGCATTCTCGGGTCGCGGAAAGCGGGCAAGCAGACGTTTGGAAAGTCCCTGCACGATGGCAAATGCCAACATAGCTGTTGTGATCTTATCCACCGGTTCAACAAGAAAGCCTGTGCTAAGTACTGCAGAGACGACACCCTGACCAGTTTGTAGCAGATAGGCTGTGATGAAAGAAGAGCCGCTGGCTGTAATTCCGCCGTATAAGTAAACAGACATAGGCGTGGAAACTATGGCGGCTGTAAGGGCGATGAGGAACCCTGAGAGGATGACCTTCCACCAACTCTTGAACAATCCGGCATTGGCACATAAGCCCGCGACCAACCCGATGAAAAAAGCCACCGGCCACCAGGGTAAGGAGTCCGGGTTGAACAACCCCCAAATCGTATTCGACAGAGCTCCGGTCACTGCGCCTGCCCATGGACCGCACAGGATAGCGACGAGTACCGTCCCAATGGAATCCAGGTAAACCGGTAATTTCAAGAGAACCACGATCTGTCCGATGGCAATATTAATAGCAATCGCAACCGGGATAAGCACCCACGTCATCGTCGTAAAGTCTTTCCCAATATTTAGCCAGGAACTGCTTTTCTGGCTTTGCATGGCTCTTTCTTGCATGGCTACCTCCAATGAATGTGAATGGAACCGTTGGTGGGATGCAAAGATGATTTCCAATGCTTTCCCGTCCGCTACCAACGGAGTGTCTGAAGGTTTTAACCCTGATTCGCTGGCGTGGTTTCGACCATCCCATCAGGATCATCCTAGGCCAGCGACTGGGCAAGGTATCTAATCCTTTCTACAAACAACTCGACAAAATCTCGGGCTTTTACTCCCAGTGCTACTTGCATGTTGGCCTGCTTCTTCGTGTAATTATAGAAATCGCCAATCGTTTTTCCCATCGAAATGCCATTGGAGATATCCACATCAACGGGCAAGCTGCGATAGACACATAGATCCGGCATAAAGGTCAATGCCAATGCCAGAGGATCGTTGATCACACAGCCCTGTATGCTTTGATATTCATCGTGAAATTCCATGTAGAACCGAGTCGCATCTTCCACGAACTTTGTAATTGGCGAATCAACTTGACGCATTCTCTGTATATCGTCCGGAGTGAGAATACATTGGTAGGTCACATCCAGGGGGACAAGTGTAGTTGGCATCCCCGCATGATAGACAATATGGGCAGCGTGTGGATCGACATAGGTGTTGAACTCTGCCAGAGCGGTGGTATTGCCCTCGTAGCGGATGGCGCCACCCATGATGATCAATTCCTTGACCGCGTCCACGATACGCGGCTCCTGCCGGATCGCCAGGGCGATGTTCGTCAAGGGACCGATTGCCAGCAGCGTGATTTCGCCGGGTGCAGCCAGGATCTTCTCGATCAGAAAATCGACTCCATGCTGGACCCTAGGCCGGGTGCGCGGTTCGGGAAGTTTCGCGTACCCCAAGCCGGTGTCTCCGTGTGTCTCGGGCGCGAGCAGTGATGGCTGGACGAGCGGAGCTTCACATCCCTTTACCACAGGTATGTGGCTTGCCTTCGCCAATTCCAAAACAGACAACGCGTTTTTGGTGGCTTGTTCCAACGAACAATTCCCATGGACAATGCTCAAGCCCTCAATCGAAATCTCCGGGGAAGCCAATGCCAGCAGAATAGCACAGGCGTCATCAATGCCGGGGTCGGTGTCAAGAATTATTTTCTTAGCCATAGGTTCCCATTGGATTCACCCCTGATCTCCCGTCTCTCAATCCGCTATGCGGTGACTCAATGCCTCTATTCTCTGTACGAAGAGTTCAATGAAATCCTCCCCGCGCACGTTCATGGCGACTTTCATGTTGGCAGGCTTTTTGCTGAGGTTCAAAATATCGGCAAACGTTTTGCCCATCGAAACGCCTCCCGAGATATCCACGTCCACATAGTATTCCTTCAAAGTCAATAGCTCAGGAGCGAGGATCGTTGCAAGTGTCAATGGATCATGCAGCGCGCTGCCGGCATATCCCAATTCAGACGAAAATTTTAAATAAACTTCAATCGCATCTCGGATAAAACGTGAAATCGGGGAGGCGATTTGCATCAGCCGGTCCACATGCGGTTGCAGCAGAAGACACTTATGTGTGACATCCAGTGGAATTAACGTGATCGGGATTCCAGAATGGAAGACAATATGGGCAGCGTGCGGGTCAACGTAAATGTTGAATTCTGCCTGCGGCGTAATATTGCCGTGCTCCAGGATCGCTCCACCCATGATCACAAGTTCTTTAACCGCTTCTGCAAAGCGCGGTTCTTTGCGAATCGCCATAGCGACGTTTGTCAACGGGCCGATGGGAAAAATACTGATCTCACCTGGCTCGGCGAGGACACGCTCGATCAGATAATCCACGGCATGTTGGGGGATGGGTTTTGTTTTGGGTTGCGCGAGCTGTGAATTACCGATGCCACTCTCGCCGTGGACATGGGCAGAGGCGCGCAGCGGCTGAACCAAAGGGTACATGCTTCCCATCGCTACGGGAATATGGCTCGCCCTACAAAGTTCCAATACAGAGAGGGCATTACGAGTGGCTTTTTCGAGCGTGACATTTCCCTGGGTGGTAGTCAACGCTTCGAGCTGGATCTCCGGCGAAGCCAGAGCCAGCAGGAATGTCAGGGCGTCGTCG
>DATHUN010000652.1:0-5483 GCA_035462205.1 Anaerolineales bacterium | reverse complement strand
ATCCCATGGGCGGTTTCTATAGCAGCCTGGATGCTGACTCGGAAGGCGAGGAGGGCAAGTTTTACGTTTGGACGCACGACGAGCTGCAAAATGTACTCGGCGCAGATTTCGACGTTTTCAAAGCGGCGTATAGCATTACGTCCCAGGGAAACTGGGAAGGCAAAACAGTGTTGCAGCGCGCTATGGATGACGCAACTCTTGCCGCCCGCTTCAAACTGGACGCAGAGACACTGCGTCAGAAGCTAAGCGATGCTCACCGGAAGCTTTTACAGATCCGCAGCGGACGGGTCCGGCCGGGAACCGACGACAAAATTCTGGTGATGTGGAATGCACTCGCCCTGGATGTATTTGCTGAAGCTGGCCGCTATCTTGAAAGAAAAGACTATCTCGAGGCAGCAACCCGTAATGCGCGATTTTTACTTGAGAATTTATACGTCAAGGGTCGCTTATTGCGCTCCTGGCGTGACGGGCAGGCGAAACACAATGCTTATCTCGAAGATTATGCGGGATTAATCCTCGCATTATTATCACTTTATCAATCTGACTCCAACCCCGAGTGGTATGGGATGGCACTAAAACTGGCGGATGAAATGGTAGCACATTTCTCTGATCCCAATGGCGGATTCTTTGACACGCGCGACGATCACGAGGCGCTGATCGTGCGTCCCAAAGATATTCAGGATAGTGCCACGCCATCGGGGAACGCGTTGGCATCAACTGCTCTATTGAGGTTATCGGCATATGGAGATCGATTGGAATGGCGTGATCTGGCGGAGAGGATGCTTGGCTCCATGCAAAATGCCGTTCTGCGATATCCAACAGCGTTTGCTAAATGGTTGTGCGCGGCTGACTTCGCCGTGGGCCCCACACATGAGGTTGCCATTGTCGGAGATCCTGCACATACAAAAACACAGGACTTGATAACAGCTCTCTGGAAAAATTATCGACCAAGACAGGTAAGTGCCATTTCTGTCTCTCCCCCTCCACCTGGATCCCCAGCTCTACTTAATGATCGTCCGCTTGTGAACGGCGAACCAACGGCCTACGTCTGCCAAGGATTTGTTTGCTTGCAACCAACCAATGAGCCATCCGAGATGGAAGCTCAACTGATGGAAAATTTTGCCAAATAAGCTGATATCCTAAAGATAAAAGGCTCCCCGATGGGAGCCTTTTGTTTTCATTTCGGTTCGATATTGCCATTCGCGTCCTTGGTTTCTTTGTCATCATCTGGGTTAGAGATCCCTTCGCGAAAGGCTTTGATGCCTTTGCCAAGTTCACCGGCAACCTTTCCAATGCGTCCAGGGCCAAAGAGCAGGAGGACGATAATCAGGATGACGATCCATTCCGCGCCGCGAGGTAATCCAAGCATGAGATACTCCTTTACTGGTTTCGTGCTTATCGTACCACAATCGCACGGTGTTGACGATTACAGTTCCCGGCGGTAGAGCAGGCCTTCAATAAAGCGCAGCGCACGGCGCACCCAGGAGCGTAATGGTGCAATCCGGCGATACTGCTCGGGATGGACATGTCCCTTGCTTGGCAGAGGACCGGTCCATTGGGCAGCGAGAGCGCCCCAGGTGAGTCCTCCCCCAAATCCGACCATGACAAGCTTATCGCCAACCTGGATTTGCTCCTTTTCAATCGCTTCCACCATGGCAATTGGAATCGAGGCAGTCGAGGTATTGCCATAGTTTTGCAGGTTGACAATGAAGCGGTCCATGGGTAGCTTGAGGCCGCGGGCGGCAGCCTGAATGATACGGATATTGGCTTGGTGAGGAACGATCCAACGTACATCATCCAGCTTGATCCCAGCGCAATCGATGACTTCTTGTGTGGCTGAGGCCATTACGCGCGTGGCAAAGCGGAAGACCTCATTGCCGTCCATCTTTATGTAATGCCTGCCATCGTGCACGGTCGCCTCGGTGGCAGGATGGCGGCTTCCTCCTCCCTCCAGCGTAAGCAGGTTGGCACCGGAACCATCCGAGTGCATCACGGCAGAAAGTACACCGCCGGGCTCCTCACTCGCCTGTAGCACGAACGCGCCTGCGCCATCGCCAAACAGGATGCAGGTGCTACGATCTTTCCAGTTGACAAAACGAGATAGTGTTTCGGTGCCGATGATCAATGCACTCCTAATCGATCCGCTGCGGATCGCCTGCGCTCCCATATTCAAGGCATAGATAAACCCGGAACAAGCCGCCAGCAAGTCGAACGCACCGGCTTTTGTCGCACCCAGCTGGTCTTGCACAAGACACGCGGTGGCGGGGAAAATATATTCCGGCGAGGAAGTTGAGCAGATGATCAGATCCAGATCGGTGGGTCGAAGGTTCGCAACGGTGAGTGCCTTAATCGAAGCCTCAACGGCGAGCGTGGAGGGAAATTGATCTTCCTTGGCGACATGACGCTGATGGATACCGGTCCGTTCGCGGATCCATTGATCGTTCGTCTCCACCATTTTGGAAAGATCGTCGTTCGTCATGACCGTCTCCGGCGCGGACATGCCCCAGCCGGTGATATGTGCGTATGGCATTGCTTGCTCCTATAAAGTTCAGCGCGTCAAATGATTGGCGTGCCAGATCAAATCTTATTCTTCAAAACGGGTAAAGACTAGCGTGGCGTTGTGTCCACCGAAACCAAAGGAATTGGACATCACATGTTTCGGAGAGGCTTTACGCGCTTGGTTGGGCACGTAATCTAAATCACACTCTGGATCGGGTGTGTGATAGTTGATGGTCGGCGGCAGGATCTCATTTCGCATTGCCATGACGCAAAATGTGGCTTCCACCGCCCCCGAGGCACCGAGCAAATGTCCCGTCATAGATTTGGTGGACGAAATCGGGATTTGATAGGCTTGCTCGCCAAACACAGTTTTGATTGCTGCGGTCTCGCTCTTATCATTCAACGGTGTGGATGTGCCATGCGCATTGATATATCCAATGTCATCTATTGACAAGCCGGCATCTTCCAACGCGAGCTGCATGGAAATCGCCGCGCCGGCTCCATTTTCAGCGGGCGCTGAGATATGATGGGCATCATCTGTTGTACCGTAGCCACTGATTTCCGCCAGGATGTTTGCCCCACGCGCTTGGGCATGTTCAAGTGATTCGATGATCAAAATTCCCGCACCCTCCCCCATCAGGAAACCATCGCGATCCTTGTCAAACGGTCGCGACGCGGACTGCGGATCTTCGTTGCGCGTCGAGAGCGCGGTCATTACGTTCATGCCTGCCATCGCCACGGGAACAAGCGCCGCCTCTGATGCACCCGCCACCATCACATCGGCAGAACCGCGGCGAATAATATCGAGCGCCTCGCCAATGGCGTTATTGCCCGAAGCGCAAGCCGTGGCAAGCGCCAGGTTCGGTCCACGTACACCAAAGCGAATCGCCAACATCCCTGGCGCGCTATCCGAAATCATCATTGGCACCAGGAACGGGCTAACACGATCAGGCCCGCGTTCGCGCATCACTTCGGCCTGCTCTAGCAACGTGCCAATTCCGCCGATGCCGGTACCGATCAGCACTCCAATCCGATCGCGATTCGAATCTTCAATTTTCAGGCCCGATTGTTCAAGTGCCTCCATGGTAGCAGCAACCGCAAATTGAGTAAAACGGTCCATCTTGCGGGCATCCCGTGGACCAAATAAGGCGACGGCGTCAAATCCTTTAACTTCCGCAGCAAAGCGGGTCTTATGCCGGCTGGCATCGAACTGAGTGATCCAACCCGCACCAGATTTGCCTTCCAACAAGGATTTCCAGGTCTCTTTTACAGTATTGCCGACAGGGCTGATACATCCCATCCCTGTCACTACGACTCTTCTCATAAAGCAATCTCCTTGGATGATGAAGGGGCAGTTGTCTGCCCCGTAGGTTCTAGGCGTTATAACACACCTATACTAAATTAGACACGCATATCGAATTACTTTTAGATACTTCTCAGGGTCTTCCATGCCTGCTGGATATGAAGCCGGTCATGATCTGTTACAAAACTAACGACTTCCAGGAAATTTGTCGGACCAAATATGGCGTGTCGAGCCTTGCGCGACCAGATTTCATCCGGCTGCTCCTTCAGAATTTTGAGCATTTTGACCCGCGCCGAGGCAAATTCTGACAGCGCCATATGCCCGTTAACATTAAGATACTCGCGCTCATTTGCCCAGATGCCTGTTTCCGGGCGCGGAATGAAGGCACCTTCGCGTTCCAGCAACAGCTGAAGTTGCAATTGGTGGATTTCCAGATCGGTATCGCGCAGGTGACAGACAATTTCGTTCATTGCCCAATCCTCTTGCGTGGGCTCCTTGCGCCATTGTTCATTGCTGAAGGATGCGGTTAAGCTCTGTAACACAGCCGGTGTGGACGTTAAGATCGCCAGGATCGCATCCTTGGATTTGAACGACGGCTCAAGCATGGACAAGTTAACGGACTCAAGCCAGGGTCGAAGATCTTCCAATTTGCCGCGTCCGGCTTCAAATCCGGGACTCGAGGCGGAATCGCCATCGATCCAATATGTTGCCAGCCCAAGGCGGTGGGCGGGCTCCAAATCCCGCGTGATGTTATCTCCCACCATCAGCACGGGGCCTTCAGGCCAGCCGAGGCATCCTAATACCTCAGCATAATAAGCAGAATGTGATTTAGAAAAATGAAAATGTTCGAACGTTGAGATCAACTCCAGCTGATCTGGATCCAGACCGGCCCAACGCAGTCGATGCACGGTTGCCTTGCGTGGAAAAAAAGGATCGGTCGCAATGGCGACACGATAACCACAGGATAGCGCCCACTCGATCAATGAAGCAGCTTCTTTCCTTTGCTTGGTGTGCGCTTCCAGCGTTGGGAAAACAGTGTCGTAGAAATCTTCGAACACTTCGATTAATTCGTGCTTCGGAATGCCCAACTCTTTATAAAAGCTTGACTCGAAGATATCTTGCAGAGTGCGCGTTGGATCTTCGCTTTCATTCATCATATTCATTCCCAATAGCAGTGCTCGAAGCATGGTCGTAGGTGCCACGCGGGCATTCAAGTGTTCGCTGAGAGATTGGAAATATGCCGGAACAAAGGCGTCAAGGTTGGTATCGATCAGAGTGTCATCAAGGTCGAACAATAGAGTGAAGGTCATTAGGGTTTAATCAATCCCCAAACAAGGAGAGCTACGATTTAAGATCGATTTTGAAAGGCAATGTATGACATTCCCCGCACCCAATGTGAGGTTCGCTGACATTTCGTTTTGTCTTTTCACAATAGGCTGAAATAACGACACGCCGTTGGAACAAGGCTGAAATAGGTCTTGCAATGGTGGGAGTCAATTTAAGGAACTGACAGGCATTCGCGCGGCTAATGCCCGGCACAGGACAAGTTTTACACAAGTCGCGCGTCCAGCGCTCACCATGGATCTTAAGCAAACGGCATTCTTCTGTGTTCCGTCCGCGATAATAGTCGCCATAAAAGTAAGGGCACTCGGTGCCCGCAGGTGTTTTCATGAGCCGAATT